>CAZKWM010000031.1:5228-14778 GCA_964556405.1 uncultured Methanotrichaceae archaeon
GATAGAGGCGTTTTTGTCCGCAACGACCTGTTTGATTGTGAAATCAAGGGAAACGGTGGGGATGCTAGTATCTCTTGCTTTGTAGAAGGGTCCTATGTACAACTTGATAACTGTTCAATCCATGATAATTACGGACGTTGTTTTGGCGGTGGGATCAAGACCTTAGGCAGTAATCTAACCATTAATGGAGGCGCTATCTTCAATAATACTGCTATCTATGGCGGAAGAATCCATGGCCAGGGAGGACATATAACACTTAACCATGTTGTAGTCTATGATAATAAAGCAACCCTTGGCGGTGGTGGCATGTGCAGCCATAATTGTACAGTTATATTAGATAGCGTTAATTTTGGAGGGAACACAGCAAAGAAAGGGGGCGCTATCTATAACTACTATTCAGAGGTAGCTATTCGTGGAAGTACAACCCTCTCCAGTAACATGGCTTCTCTTGGTGGCGCCATCTATAATAACGAATCTACTACGTTAGATTTATTGGATCAAACCACCATCATTAACAATCATGCCGATAAGGGTGCTGGTATCTACAATGTTAAGGGTAGCCAATTGAAGATTAAGGATAAGTCTAACCTAATACAGAACATGGCAGAAGATAAAGGCGGAGCTATCTACAACGAAGGTGTCATGAGCTTAAATGGAGACCGCATAGCCAAGAATATCCCAGATGATATATACAATCCTTAGGTCGGTTGCATCCTGATCTCGGAGGAGCGGCTGATATGGAAAGGTTTAGATAGCATCACCCTGGCAGACCACTACGCTAACCAGATGAGGCTGGCCAACTGGACTGAGCTTTCTAGAGGCGAGAATGGATCCCTTTCCTGGCACAGCTTTATCTCACCAGTAAAGGACCGTGCTATGTGGTGGGGTATGCTCCTTGCCATGGGCTCGCCTGATGAGGAGAGAGAGCCACGTGCTTATGATGGCCCATCCTATACCCATTTCTTCCAATGCTGAGATCTGTCTGAATAGGACCTCGTCTGGAAATAGCGCCTCCACGGCGATGAATACCACCATTTACCAAGGCCTCACCACACGCCTTCTAGGGATCTATTATGATGGCGGAATTAGATATGGTGGTGAGAGGAGGGTTTTAAGAATCAGGGCTGGGTCCACTCCCAGAAGGCTTTCTTTCGATACCCCTACCTCATGAAGCCGGATTGGTTGGGTGCCTCGAAGGGAATATGGGTGTAGAGGCCGTCCTGGACGTGAATCTAACCCCTAACGAGGTTCTTAAGTTCTACCAGGATTATGCCTCTGATGCCTCTGGCGAAAATTTGATAATAAATAACAGATTACAGCGCCATGGTTTTTTGCCCAGAGATCACGGCTACCGCCTTGATTTAAGCAAAAGCAAAAAGACCCCTAGATTCAAGCTCGCAATTTATCATATGGAGAATAAAACCGACCTGCGCTTACTTTTGCCTTCAGATGGCGATATGTGCTGGACGTGCTTGTATTAGAAGAGGGCAGAAGGGAGCCTAGAGGATCTTATCCCTGAGTTAATAGCACCGCCCAGTGTTGAGCAATCCTCCGAGAATATGAAGGGGGTGAGTAGCTGTGCTGAGTCTTGGGCTCAGTTGACCACCCGGATGAACAGCTCTAAGTTGGCGTTTTATTACGAGGGCAAGTTAGAGAAAGCAAACTGGGTCATCCAAGATCGAAACCAGGGAAAGGAGGTTTCGTGGAGCAGGTGGCGCTTTGACGATGGCAAGAATCAGAACTGGCATGGAATCTTGGTCGTCTCGGATCTGCTCGGAAAGGAATTATAAGGAAAGGAGCTTAGCCCTTAAATGCAGTTACTCAGGCTAGCATCTTTTCCATCCTGAGCAGTGCTTCCTTTAACCGTTGCTGGGACGCCGCATAAGATAACCTGATGTAATTCATGCCTCCATGACCGAAGGCCGATCCGGGGGTCACGGCTATGAGGGCTTCCTTAAGCAGCCTTCCTGTAATCTGATCCCCGTCTCCATAGTCTGAGACATCGGCAAATACGTAAAAAGCCCCCCCAGGCATGCTGCACCTGATTCCCAGCTTCCTGAGACCTTCCACGAACATGTCCCGCCTGGACATGAACTCCTTGACCATAGCCTTCACGTCATCCTGGGGTCCATTCAGGGCTTCTAGCCCTGCCTTCTGCACGAAGGTCGTGGCCTGGGAGACGGAGTGAGATAGAAGTCGGGTGACGTACTTGGAGATCTCCTCAGGCCCGGTCATGTACCCCAGCCTCCACCCGGTCATGGCGTAGGCCTTGGAAAAGCCGTTGATGGTCACGGTTCTGTTCTCCATCCCAGGCAGAGAACCTATGCTTACGTGCTCTTGGCCATAAATGATCTTCTCGTATATCTCGTCCGAGATAACGTATAGATCTTTGTCCACGACGATGTCGCGAATCTCCTCCAGGACGGGACGATCGAAAACTGCGCCCGTGGGATTGCTTGGGGAGTTGACCAGAATAACCTTGGTTTTATCGTTCACAACATAAGAGAGATTCCGGGGCATGAACTTATTGTCCACCTCTGCCCAGGAGACCACTCCCCCGGCAAAGGCGACGCAGGGCTCGTAGCTCACCCAGGAGGGGCCTATGAGGACGCACTCGTCTCCCTCCTCCATGAGGGCCTGGATAGCCGCAAAGACCGCCATCTTGGCCCCGGGGGTGACTATGACATCGTCCTGGGTCACAGGCAGATGATTCTCCGCCCTGAGTTTAAGGGCTATGGCCTTTCTAAGCTCAGGTATGCCGTTGGTGGGCCCATAATGAGTATCTCCGGCCTTTATGGAGTTGCACCCGGCCTCGATGATGTTTCTGGGAGTATTGAAATCGGGCTCTCCTACTCCTAGATCTATGATATCCAGGCCCTCGGCGGAGAGCCTCTTGGCTTCTGCCGAGATCTTGAGGGTGGTGGACTCCTGAATGGAGGCAAGCCTTGCGGAGACCATGCTACTCCTCCATCCTCCTTATCATCTTGACTGCAGCTTCCACCGCCCTCTTGGCGTAATCCACGCGCCTCTGAGCATCAGCCCTCGACATCCTGGGGCCCGTTATTCCCAGGGAGACGGGCTTATCGAACTCGAGGGCCAAATCCATAATCGTCCTAGCGGCGTGCTGGGTTACCACCTCATCGTGGGCGGTGTCTCCCTGTATTACAGCCCCTAAGGTCACCACGGCATCGATATCCGTGCGCCGGAGAAGCTTTCTTACTGCCAGGGGCATGTCAAAGACCCCAGGCACGTATATTACAGAAGAGACCTCAGCTCCTAGAAACGCCGCGTGCTCCCTACCCAGAAGCTCCATCTGGTAGGTTATGTCCCTGTTGAACTCCGAGACCACAAAACCGAGTCTTGGCATGGTTCTAAACCCCGCGAAGAGTAGCCTTCAAGCTCCACCCGCCTGGTAATAAACCCATCGATCCTTGTATAATCAAAATGAATTTATCCCCCTTGAGCTGTGGAGACTAACCATGAAGGTTGTCTACATCAACAGCAAGTTCGTCCCCGAGGACCAGGCGTCGGTCTCGGTTTTCGATCACGGCTTCCTCTACGGCGACGGCGTCTTTGAGGGTATCCGGGCCTACGATGGGAGGGTCTTCAGGCTCAAGGAGCACGTCAAGCGTCTCTATGACTCCGCGAAGGCCATAATGCTCTGCATACCCATGACTCAGGAGGAGATGGCTGGAATTATTCTGGAGACCTTGAGGAAGAACAATTTGAGGGATGCTTACATCAGGCCCATAGTTACCAGAGGAAAAGGTGACATGGGGCTGGACCCCAATAAGTGCAAGCTGGCCACAGTCATATGCATGGCCATAGAGTGGGGTGCCATGTACGGCGACCTCTACGAGAAAGGCTTGACCGCAGTCACAGTCGCAGTTAGGAGAAACCCACCGGATACCCTTCCGCCCAACACCAAATCCCTGAACTACCTCAATAACATCATGGCCAAAATAGAAGCCAACGTCAAGGGCGGCAACGAGGCCATAATACTGGACTCCACAGGCAAGCTCTCTGAGGGTAGCGGCGACAACATCTTCGTGGTAAAGGATGGCAAGATCTTCACACCCTTCACCCTCAACAACCTGAAGGGGATCACCAGGGAAGCGGTCTTTGATCTGGCCAGAGTCAGGAACTATGAGATTTACGAGAGGGACATGGGCCTCTTCGATCTCTATACGGCAGATGAGGTCTTCGTTACAGGCACCGCTGCTGAGATCGGCCCCGTCACCAAGGCGGATGGCAGGGTGATAGGAACGGGCAAGCCCGGCCCCATAACCAGGGACCTCATGGCTGGCTTCAGGGAGTTGACCCGGACCAGTGGAACTCCTATTTTCTGATTTTTATTTTTACGTCATTTTAACGTAAATGCGCCGGTGTCTGGGCCCATCCAGCTCCACAAAGAGGACTCTCTGCCACGTCCCCAGGACGGGGCGTCCCTCCTCCACTGGCAGAACCACGCTGTTTCCCAGGAGGGCGGCCTGGAGGTGGGCATGGGCATTGCCGTCGGACCTGTCGTGGCGGTATCCTGCCCCCTTGGGGACTACCTTTGCCATCGCATCTACCAGGTCTTGAAGGAGGCCAGACTCTGCCTCATTCACCACTAAAGCCGTGGTAGTGTGAAGGGCATAGACAAGAGCGATGCCGCTGTCAACCTTGCTCTCAGCCACGGCGTTCTTTACTAGATTTGTGATGTCTAAGATCTCCACGGGCCTTTTTGTCTCTACTTCTATCACTCTATCACCCATCAGACTTATGCCTGGGGAGATTTAAACTTAGAGGGCTCTATGGGTAAGCCTGGGCATAATAGAAACCATCTTAGAAGGTATTTCGAGGGGAAGATCCGGGTTTATTCGTCTTGAGGGGATGGATGACTTATAAAAGTCATTGGAATAATCCCGGATCCGATTATAACTTATCCTCTCTCATATATAAATTTTACTCTATACGTCTCTGTTGATTTCCTATAAAAGTTAAATCTCATTTATTGATGATGGTAGTGGGGATAGCATGAAATATACAATATAATACAAATGATTCCCCCAAGAATAAACCATTTAACGATTTTAACGGCGGAGTATAATCATTTCACCTTCAAGAAAGATCCTTAAATAGGAGGGTGCTAGTCACCCAAATACATATTATAATTAGCATTAAATATTTACCAGTGACTGGTTTCAACTTTCTAAATTATAATTCAGAGTTATCCAAAGATATACTGCTGAAGAGATCGGCTATGAGGCATTAAATGCTGTATAAATCGCGGATTTTAGGGAGCGCTCAGGAGAGAGATAAACGAAAAAAATTTAAGTCACTTGGGTCCATTTAAATATAGGTGATTTTCACGGCCGAGAGATTCATAACCCCCAACGTCTGCATGTTCAATGATGAGAACTGTGAGACCCTCAACATCCAGGTGGATCTTCCAGGGATAACAAAGGACTCCATAGACTTCACCTTTCTGGAAAATGGGTTCTATATTATAGCTAAATCCCAGGAAGGCACCTTCAAAGGGTCCTTTGCCCTGCCGGGACCAGTAATAGCTAAGAAGGCACTGGCAGAATACTCCAACGGCCTTCTGGCTGTGAATGTGCCCTATAGGCTGGAGCAGGCCAAGTCCTTCAAGGTCAGAATAGACTGATCATATCCAAAGGACCATCAGAGGGATCCTCCAGTATAGGTCCTATCGCTATTTTTACTCCGATTAAACATAGAGGTTGTCTTAAAAAGTGAAGTAAAGTTAATCCTTTGTATTTTCTGCCTTTGTAGCGATGATAATTGCAACCATTAGTCTGGTCAAAATGGATAAAAAGAGATCATATCCTTTGCTTCTTAAGGGTAACAAATAAATATTCAGAACTACGATTTCCCTCTAACTAGGAGGGAAGGTATGACCCTACAAGAAGTCAGTTCACTAAGCTTGAAAGATACAACGGCTAACCCTGCACCCCTGGGGCTGCTGGGCTTCGGCTTGACCACGGTGCTCTTGAACCTCCATAACGCAGGTTACTATGAGCTGAACACCATGATTCTGGCCATGGGATTATTCTACGGCGGCATGGCCCAGATCATAGCAGGGATCATGGAGTGGAAGAAGAACAACACCTTTGGAACCACGGCCTTCACATCCTACGGCCTCTTCTGGCTCACCTTGGTGGGCTTGATCCTCATGCCCGGCCTGGGCCTGGGAACCAAGACCTCGGAACCCGCTATGATCGCTTACTTCTTCATGTGGGGCCTCTTCACCTTTGTGATGTTCATAGGCACCTTGAAGCTGAACAGGGCTCTCCAGTTCGTCTTCTTCTCCCTGACCGTCCTCTTCTTCCTGCTGGCCATAAGGGATTACACCCACAGTGCAACCATTGCCTCAATTACCGGCTATGAGGGCATCATCTGTGGTGTATCCGCTATCTACACCGGCCTGGCCCAGGTCCTGAATGAGGTCTATGGCAAGGTTGTAGCCCCCATCTTCCCAGTCAAGAGGTAAGGACGAAGACGGTGTCTTCGGCCCTGCCGAGGACCGACCCTTTTTTCTCCGACTAAAGCCTAGTAATTCTGATGATACAGTCCAAGCTGAACCTTGAATTCTCCATAGTCCTGGATTCCAATCCCACTACAGGCTACAGGTGGGACGCCAAGTTTGATCCGGAGCGATTAAAGCTGGTAGGAAAAAGCTTCCAGCCTTCAGGGACAGGGACTATAGGATCGGGAGGCATAGAGAGGTTCTCTTTTGTTCCTATTAAACCTGGAGAAACCCAGGTTGTCATGGTCTACATGAGACCCTGGGAGTCGGTGGAGGTCGATAAGAAGATCTTTCCGGTCTCCGTATCGGGGTAAAAAGGCTTGCTGCTTCTCCTGGATCTCCGGCGGCCTTCACGTCGACCTTTGGCCATCTCCCCGCCAAATAACGCCAAAACTCGGAATATAGCGGTAATTCTTTATCAAAGGGAGGCTGATTAAAAGATAATGATAGATGACGATGCCGGCTTGGGAGATCGGGAATCAAAAAACGTTAAAGAACCGGGAAGTCACGAAGAATTGGGTGGCAGAGAAGTATCAGAGAAAGCGGATAAAAAGGAGACTAGTGAAAAGGAGGTTGATAAATTCGAGAACAGGCTTACCCTGGAATCGAGCCCCTATCTTCTTCAGCACGCCCACAACCCAGTCAATTGGCATCCCTGGTCGGAGGAGGCCTTTGATATGGCAAAAAAAGAGGACAAGCCTGTCTTTTTATCCATAGGCTACTCCACCTGCCACTGGTGCCACGTCATGGCCCACGAGTCCTTTGAGGACCCGGAGATCGCCAGAGTCATCAACGATATCTTTGTCCCGGTCAAGGTCGACCGTGAGGAGAGGCCTGACGTGGATCAGATCTACATGACGGTCTGCCAGGCCATGACCGGCAGGGGCGGCTGGCCTCTGACCATCTTTCTCACCCCTGATAAGAAACCCTTCTTTGCCGCCACCTATATCCCCAAGAATGGACGGCTCGGGTCCATGGGGCTAAGAGAGCTTCTGCCCAATGTGGGAGATCTCTGGAAGAACGATAGGAATAGCCTGCTGCAGTCGGCCGATAAGGTCACGGGGCTCCTCAAGA
The DNA here is from genome assembly GCA_964556405.1 of uncultured Methanotrichaceae archaeon. Lineage (GTDB taxonomy): Archaea > Halobacteriota > Methanosarcinia > Methanotrichales > Methanotrichaceae > UBA114. Next base: position 12,835 of record CAZKWM010000031.1, read on the forward strand.
GCGCCTACACCGCAGAGGCGGCTCCAGGGTCCGTCCTCAGGGAGCCCACCCTGACCAGGGCATTTGAGGACCTGAGGAGGGTCTTCGACTTCATAAATGGGGGCTTTGGCACGGCCCCCAAGTTTCCAACGCCCCACAATATCTACTTCCTCCTGCGATTTTGGAGGCGGCGCGGGGATAACTTCGCCCTGGAAATGATAGAAACCACCCTCCAATCCATGCGCGCGGGTGGGATTTATGATCACGTGGGCTTTGGCTTTCACAGGTACTCAACTGATGCCGCCTGGAAGGTGCCCCACTTCGAGAAGATGCTCTATGATCAGGCCCTCCTGGCCATGGCCTATGCCGAGGCCTTCCAGGCCACGGGCAACGACGATTACTCCCTAACCTGCAGGGAGATCTTAAGATATGTCCAGAGAATGCTCACCTTCTCAAAGGGAGCCTTCTACTCAGCCGAGGATGCCGACACTCGTGGCGTTGAGGGCGAGTTCTACCTCTGGACCTCTCAGGAGCTTAAGGATGTCCTGGGGGAGGACTTTGCCCTCTTCTCTAAGGTTTTTGACATAAGCAATCGGGGAAACTTCGAAGGTGACAAGAACATCCTGTGGCTCAGGTCTTCCCTGGAGGAAGCCTCCTCGGTGCTGGAGATTCCCGAGAAGGATCTGAAAGACCGCCTGGAAGCCATGAGGCAGAAGCTTTTCTCTGTGAGGGAATCCAGAATCCATCCGGGAAGGGATGACAAGATCCTCACCGACTGGAACGGCCTCATGATCGCCGCCTTTGCTAAGGCCTTCCTGGCGTTGGGTGATAGAGATTACGCCGAGGCTGCCAGGAAGGCCGCAGATTACATCCTAGAGAACCACAGGGATCCAGATGGCAGGCTCTTTCACAGCCTTAAAGGCACTCGCGAAAAAGGCACTATTGGGATCAGGGCCAACCTGGAAGATTACGCCTTCTTCATTTGGGGCTTGATTGAGCTGTATGAAGCCCTTCTGGATGCCAGATACCTGAGGACAGCCCTGGATCTCCAAAGGGAGATGCTGTCCCATTACTGGGACGAGAAGGGCGGCGGCTTTTTCTTCACCCCCGACTACGGCGAGGAGCTTCTGACCCGCCAAAAAGAAGCCTACGACGGCGCCATTCCCTCGGGCAACGCCGTAGCTGCCCTGGACATGCTCAGGCTCTCTCACCTTTCGGGAGATCCCTCTGGCGAAGAGAGGGCTCAGTCCATCTTCAAGGCCTTCTCCGGGTCGGTGCAAGCCTCGCCACTGGCGCACACCATGCTCATGACGGCCCTGGGCATGGCTCTTGGGACCTCTAGGGAGGTGGCCATCGTCGAGGGCCAGGGCCTAGAGGAGATGCTTGGAGCCGTGAGATCCAGGTTTGAGCCAAATGACGTCGTCCTCCTGGTGGACGAAGATACCAGGGACATCGCCGAATTTACCGATGCCATGGTCCAGATAGAAGGCAAGGCTACGGCTTATGTCTGTATAGAACACTCCTGCGAGCTTCCTACAGCTGATCTATCCAAAATGCTGGAGATGCTGGATAGAGGGATCTGAATCAGAGGATCATACTGCCCCGGCATTCGCTACTATGGACAGATCGTCGAAAGGGCTCAGCAAGAGCCATAGCTACCCGATCTATGAGGAAGGTTATCGAGTTAGATCCCATCAGGGCCGGCTATACGCCGGGCAACAGCGTCGCAAGGTTAGTTTTGAGGTGGATGGGGATCTGCTAATGGCGAAACAGGTTGTTGCGCTAGGGGATTCTAGGTAGTCTCGCGGGCATTCCCGCAGCACAACTTTGAGCGTTCGGGCGCTTTTTAGCGCGCTCCAGGAAGAGGAAACTTCTCTGGTTTCATTATGCGGTTTGTGACTTCCCTCCGACCTAAAGGCCAGAGCTTCCTATTTCATCGATCTGACGCTTACCTGAACGCGCGTT
>CAZKWM010000032.1:0-9685 GCA_964556405.1 uncultured Methanotrichaceae archaeon
GGCCTGTGAAGGGAGTTATCCTTCGATTTTAACACCACGCCTCTCGAAGAACTCTCTTAAGGCCTCTTCGACCACCTGGCTTTGAGCTCGCAAGCTGCTTTTTGTCTGGGCAGTATATATTTTGAGGGCTTTGGCGACTGGTTCGGATAGTGTCAATGTAGTCTTGGACATAAACCTTGGTTTATTAAGCTTTAGTTTATATAGATTATGGTACTTAGATACTTTGGTACCAAAAGCTTTTTATTTAAAGGCATCGTACTAGGGTTAGACGCATAAATGGAGACTCAAAAAATGATATATGAAAATGCAGAGATGGCAACGGCTGAGGCCAATGCCAAGATAATCGCCGATATGGATAAGGCACAGGCCGATTTTATGGAGGCAAGAGCATCGAAGCAGATAGCTGAAGAGATGAAGATTGCTGATAAATAGAAATGGTGAAATAAAATGTTAAAGAAAATTCCGGATGCTGAGTGGGCTAGGATCGCTGCCCAGGCTATGAAAGGAAAGGATGTACTCTTGCCGGACATTTGCGCAGGCAATTTTGGTTTGCATAAATCTTCAATCCCTGCCCAGAAGAAATAATGAACTGCTTGGATAATTTGCTCTTTCCTCATGAACAGAATGAGAGCTATTGATTGACCCGAAAGAGATCCATGCTGTTTTGGGGAAGAGCTATGGGATTCCAGACGCAGGGGATGTAAGAGCAAGCTGCTTATGAAGCCCGTGGACATCCTGGCTTTGAAGTCTACAGGGATATAGGTAGATCTATGCCTTCTTGCCAGAGCATCTATAGCTTAATCCTGCGCTATGATCTCGGCTCTGAGGTTCTGGTTCTCAATTTGGAAAACTTGAACTTCTTCTCTAAGCTGTTGAAGCTCTGCGAGGACCTGGGAACGGTTAAGCTAGTCGCGGCAGGAACGGGATACCTACTACGCGTCACGACCGCCAAAGCCTGTAGCTGCCCAGCCCAGAGCATCTAGAGGCCCTGACAGACCTGCAAGCATCAGCGTAAGTATTTCTCTAAGGAGGCCCCCAAGGCCTCTCGGCTGTCTAGGACGCTAGGATAAAGTGGGCAGAGATCCTCCCCTCAGAGCGCTCCTCTTCTTTAAAAGCTTATAGGGCCAAGAGCTTAACTAATTATCCTCATAGGAAGGATAATTCCGCTCGGCTCAAGGGTATTTATCTTTCTAATGTTATTGATCATACTAATGCCTATCTCCTTGGCTAAGCTCGGAGAAGCCGGCATCAAAGTAACCTGCGTTATAGAGGGGGATACCTTCGAGATTCAGGACTTCGGCGAGGTCAGGCTTGCAGATATAGGTTGCCTCGTGGCGAGCAGGCCCGAAGGGGTTGATTCCGGGATCAAGCCAGAATGGACTAAGTCATCCATCCATACCAGGCCATTCTCTTGAGGATCAAACGCCACAAGGTTACATCCAGGATGATTTCCTATACAGCCTTTACATCTAAAACTTTCTTTTTTGTACATTTACACTCAAAATCCTCTATTATTTTTCCCGCTCCTAAAACTGGAAATTTGCGAAAATGCCAGTTGCCTGCACAAAATTAGGAACTGCAAAAGCATTGCGAAATCGTCAGACTTAGCTTTGCTTTTGGAATCTGCTTGATTCGAATGCACATTCAGATCCCGTTTTGATGCTGGATATGAACCACTTACAGCGATTTTTCAATCATTTCCTTTACCGCCTATAACTTCTTACGGGGTTCACGCTTTTTGCCTATGGTATTAGTATATTTCATAATTTAGGGGCAGCGACAATTTCGATTGTGTCAATCTATTTTTGGCCACGATCTCAATTATTATCTCTCTTCCCTAAACGGCTCGTCCACGAGAATTCCGCCAGCTGATCCAGTTGAATTTTTGAGGCCCAAACCTATCGACGGCTCTTCGCAAATACCACCCTGCGCGTCTGCCTTGATATCCTTGATATTTCCGACTCTGATATTTTAGATGATTTACCATAACCAAAACTCCTATTATTGTTTTAACCCTGTATTGTGCCCTTATTAGGCTTGATCTTTTCCGGTTTCTGCGAAATAAACATTATACGTAAATTTCGTTTTTTGGGGCATTTCAATTGGGCTACCTCTGAGTCCCATTTGACATACATACACTACTACAGCATAGTATATAAATCTCGAGGAACTTTAATATTTTGATGCTTAACGCTTTTTATTTAAAGATATTGTCTTGAGAGTTAGAATTACAAATAGAGGATTCGAAATGACAAATGGAAATGTAGAAAAAGCGAAGGCTGATGTAAAGAAAAGGATGGCTGATATCGGGGAAAAATAGCCTATGTAAACAGCGTGTGGGCTACGAGGGTCCGCAGACCCGATAAAAATAGGGGATTTAAAATGAAGAAAATAATTGCGAAAACTAATTTGGAAGTTGAGAATGAAAGCATGCGCTTTCCGTTGAGCAAGTTAGCTGAAGATAATAATGACATCCTTGGAAGAAACGAGGCTGTTAAGAAGGATGGGGCAGAGTTGGCGAAAGCCAAGAAGGAATCCGCAGCGTTAAGAAAAGAGCTTAATGAGGCAGTAAAAAAACTTCGCATCCTTGAAGAGGAGTTAGCTCGCAAGAAGGAAGAGAATAATGGGGTCCCGGATATCAGACCACAGTGGAAAAAAGATGAACACTAGAAAGAGGCTGAGGCAGACGCAAGCTGTAGGACTTGCCCGCATGTCTGCCCGGAAGCTGCTGCTTTGTTTGGACAAATCGACAGTGTTAGATCGGCTTGCACCACAAATGGTCAAGTGCATAAAAGTGTAACTGATTCGTGCGAAGAGATGACTAGTATATATAAGAATTTATCAAAGACGACATGCGTAAACTGCCAGAAGAAGTGCCCGATGGGAAAAGAGTGTGTGGATACGATGGTCCGTGAGCTCAAAGGTGACGTAGAGAACTTCAACAGGATTTAGAAGAATTCTCCGATTCTCCGTAATAGCTTCAATGATTCTCCAGTGGTCCTAAGGCTGGTGCATACTATGGAACAGTTACACAAGAAATGTCCAAAGAAGGAGATGTTGGTGAATGGAAACTAAATTTATGAGTTCGCGTGAGGTTAGCACGCACGCTATGGATCGTCTGAGGGTGATTTTGAATAACACCACCAAGGGTGAGATGTGTAGCCTGATTAACAGAGCCAACGGCATTTACGGTATGAACGGCTCTGAGTCGCTTGAGCGTAACCCCGGCAAGTTCCAGTCAGTGACCACTGAGATCCTTGCTAGAGCTGGCATCTTCCTGAACGATTGCGAAAAATCAGACAGGAACGCGATCATGACCAAGATTCACACGTATCTGCAGTGGGTCGCTGGAGAGATTTCTAAATTCAATATCCAGAAGGCAAGGCTTGCTGAGTTGGAGATCCAGATGTCAGCAGATAGTAAACAGCTCGAGAAACTGCTGGCTGGGAATTAGGGCTCTTTTCTTGTAGATTGACAATGACGATCCGCCACCCGAGTCGTATTTACCGGGGCTTTGGGTACCTTCCCAGTTTTCTCCCCGCTGTGCCCAGGCATGGTAGCCTGGCGCATCACCCATTCAATGACTATCGCGATGTGGTGGCGCTCTCAGTCGCGCTGTCGCTTCTTCTCGCGGTCGAGGTTACAGTTGTTACATATTATCGCAGTTCAGTGCCACTGTGATGAGATAATATTCTTAGATTCAACAGCTATTTAGTACTAAAAGGACAATTATGAGTAAAGTTTGTACAAAAAGGAAAACAATATGACCAGACCTTTTGCAGGAGCCTGCTATCAGCTGCGAGTAAACCAGATAAAGCAGATATTAAAAGGTCCACCATCAAGTGGGACACTGAGCTGGGGAGATAAGCGCAGCATTGACTTCAAGAAGACGGAAGACAACTACCTGATAATCAAGTACTCCGCTTCTGTGGATGGTGCTTCTTTTGTAAAGGTTGAAGAGAAGATTTCCATCGAGTTAATGCCCCTGACACGTGGTGGACACCAAGCGTTTATGCATGATCCTGAATGCGCCCGTCGGGTTTCAGTGTTGTACCAACATGGCTTGCGCTTTATTTGCCATAAGTGCCATAACATCACCTGGCAGAGTAGCAAGATGCAGAGGTACGAGCGCCTCAATCAGAGTGGCGACAAATATGCTAGGAAGCTTGGCCTCGACTCCTGCTGGCACTGAGACCATGTGGACACAGAGTACAACCGCCCCTGGTACATGTCCGGAAGACGTTGGAGCGGCTCAAATATTTGGCACGAGAGTTCCATAAAGCGAGCATGATGGCGTTTTTGAGTAAGAGACGGTGATTAAAAATGAAATCAATTAATGGTGAATACTTGTTCTGCGTGCTGTTTTTTTCAAAACCAGGGCGCGATGGACGTGGAGATTGAGCCACGCTGCGATGTGGTCTCTCTCGTTTAACTTTTAAAGAGTTATGCCCTTTATAAGCATTGCTCGTTGCAGGTAATAGGTCATATGACGTTCTAGGCGGTTTCGTCTCTAATGTCATAGAATAGACCCAAAGTAGAGATTCCCGCGCATGTGGCATAAAGGTATTATGGGGCTTTGAGCCCATAGGTTGATACCGCGAGATAGCAGTTCTCCAACGTGGATATGCCAGATGACTCTGAACGCCTAAAGCCTCCGTTTTCGTTCTGAAGGGTATCTAAAAAGGCAAGAACTCCTGAAGGGTCCTGAATCCCAAGATATTGTCCGACTCTATGGCCCGCGTAGGTGCTTTCAAGAGTTACTGATGAGGTTGTTGGATTTGCCACATACCCCTTTCTGGTGGTACAGCGTCTTAAAAAAGCCTTAATCTGCTGATTTAGTTGGCTAGTCAGTAAGGTAACATGACCTTTTCTATTTATCGCCTCAAGGATTTCCACGAGGGCATATATTACCATAAGATCTTGATCGCTATACTTATTCAGAAGTGCAACTACAGAGTTTATAGCCCCTCGGTTGATCTCCATAGCTCCAAGCTCTATACGCTTCAGAGCATCGCATAGCGGCGATGAAAAGATGTTCGACCCAAAACTCCCGTAAATATCATATTTAAGGTGACTAATTAGGAGTGTGGAAGGAACTGTGCAGGCTCTCTCCTGTACATCGCCTTTATAGCTCCATTTAAGTATTCCCTCCCGGTAGTGTACAACTGCCTTAGCATATATCAGGCACTTCATAGCGTAATAGGCGCCCTTCAAGTTGAAGTCGTCATAGCCGGAGATGAAGTGAACTATCTCCTCATCGGGAAATTCCACTCCAAGCCGCCTAAGACAGCTCACAGCGAAGAAAGTATCCTGGAGGTTGGGCGGAAGCTCCCTTACAAAGGAGTATCCGATACCATCGTTTTCGTAAGCCTGCCTTGCTTCAATGTATTTTATCAGAGCCTCTGTATCTGGCATATCAGTTACACCTACCTCATAGGAGTCATCAGCCAGATGGCGATTGAGGGTGGACTCCATCACCACCAATACAACAAAGTAGGTTGATAGGGATTAAAGCTTTCTACTGACTGTTATCCCTATACTAAAATGTCACAAAAAATAACAAAAATGTATATTAAAGCTTGGATCATGCCTTTCTTATTAGATTAGCGGCCTTCTCCATGGACCCTCGTTCCCTTAAAGCTGCCAGCTCCACGGGCGATTCCTGAAAACCTTCCAGGGCGTTGAAAAACCTATCCAGAGGATCGCCCTTGTATGTAGGTACGAGAAAGATGTGGGTATGAGGAATTCTTCTGCCTCGGGCGTACATGCATACGAAATCAGGAGACATGGCCTTCATGATCTTCCCTGACACGATCCTGGCAACGTTAAAGAGGCTGGCATTCTCCTCCTCCGTAAGCTCGTGCCACCAGGGAACGTGGCGTTTAGGTATAACCAGGCAATGACCTTTTGAGAAGGGATTGATGTCTAGGAGCGCTAGAGAATGCTTGTCCTCATAGATCTTGTAGCATGGAGCCTTTCCTTCGACTATATCGCAGAAGATGCAGCTCTTCTCGGTAGAACTAGAACATTCCATGTAACCCCTCCGATAATCGAGGAAGGACTAACTTTCATGATTAACCCTTTGGTGTCCTAGATAACAGGGATCCTGATTCCGTGTGCTGGAGGTTCATGATGCCCTTATAGAGATAAATCCCTACGATAACAAAACGGAAACCCTCAAATTAGGTCTTCCCTGATACCAAATACCTTCCAGGCGATGGGGTCCGCCTAGGCAAGAGGCCTGAACCGCCTTTGAGGCTGATGACACCTGCAAGATCGAAGTAAGCCGTATAGGGTCGATGTAGATGTCTATAGACCAATATTCGGAAGAGCAGGTGTACAACACCGTTAAAGAGAAAGGCGTAGAGACCATCAGGTTACAGTTCACGAATATCCAGGGCATAGTGAAGAACGTAGCCATTCCCACCAGCAGGCTTGGAAAAGCTCTAAAGAGCTGCATAGCCTTTGATGGGTCCTCGATCGAGGGTTTTGCCCGCATTCAGGAGTCAGATATGATTCTCAGGCTCGATATTTCCACCTTCAGCCTTCTGCCCTGGAAGGCCAAGGATGGATCTAACGAGGCCAGGTTTGTCTGCGATGTCTATACTCCTGGCGGCAAGCCTTTCGAAGGCGATCCAAGGTACGTTCTAAGGAGGCAGTTGGAACTAGCTAAAGATATGGGCTATTCCATGAATGTCGGCCCTGAGCTGGAGTTCTACCTCTTTGAGAAAAAGAACGGAGGATCAGCGACCATTCCCCACGACTTCGGAGGATACTTCGATCTCGGGCCTGTAGACCTAGCCTAGGATGTTCGAAGGGAGATGTAAGATCCCTGACCGAGATGGGCTTTACTATAGAAGCGTCGCACCATGAGGTAGGCAGTGGGCAACATGAGATAGATTTCGTATATGACGACGCCCTCAAGAATGACGATAAGGTGGTCACCTTCAAGTACGTCACCAAAACCATAGCTACTCAGATGGGTCTAAGGACCACCTTTATGCCCAAACTCATACACGGCGCCGCAGGCACTGGCATGCACGCCAATGTCTCGCTTTTCAGAGGCAGCGAGAATGCCTTCAACGATCCAGATACACCCATGGGCATAAGCGACCTAGCTAAGAACTTCATCGGAGGTCTCCTTAAGCATGCTCCTGCCATTACGGCCATATCTAATCCGTTGATTAACTCCTACAAGCTGTTAGTGTCGGGTTTTGAGGCCCTCGTCTACATAAACTGGTCAGGCCCTAACAGATCCTCGTTGATAAGAATACCTGCAGGTCGAGGACTGAGTACGCGCCTGGAGTTCAGGTCACCGGATACCGCCTGCAACCCATATCTCGCCTTTGCCGTCATATTAGCCGCAGGGCGGGACGGAATTAAGCGCGGCATAGATCCTGGCAAGCCCACTGATGTTAATGTCTACGATCTAACCCCCAAGGAGCGGGAAGATTTAGGCATAAAAATGCTGCCATCAAACCTCTATGAGGCTTTGTGTGCATTGGAGTCCGATAGGGTCATAAGGGATGCCCTGGGAGAACATGTCTTCAGCAACTTCATGAGGCTCGGAAAACTGGAGTGGGAGGCATACAATACCTATGTTCACTCCTGGGAGATCGATAGATACATAAACCTCTTCTAAGAGGATGCTCTCAGATCCAATTTTTTAACTCTGCACACAATGCTTTAGAGAAACGCTTATAGGCTAACCACCTACCCTAATGAATGAAGCAATGCAGGAGAGCGTAGTTATTGGCAGATCTATTTTCCAAAGAGCGGCCACTCTACGTAAAGAACAAGATATCCGATATAAAAGACGAAGGTAAAACCCGCTGGATTACATCGCATAGGCGTCCAGAATACGGCGAAGAAGGCAAACGCCCAAATAACCGAGAACTATAGGCGCCTTCAACTTACCGATATATTTTGAACCAATTTACCTTTATGCAGTTTTAATTGGGTATATCTCCTCAATATATCCTCATAAATCGAAACAGAAATCCTTATAACCATCCAGAGATGCTACTAAATATGGCGATGGAGTCCGCCGTGGCCAATGCCCAAACTGCCTGATTCAGGCTGATGACACCTATCAACGTAAGGGAGAATGATAGGTGACAATAGATCTCTATTCAACAGCCCTGATCGCCATAGTAGTGGTATTTACCGGCGTTTTAAGTATACGATTTCACGTTTCATCATCGATTCTAGAGGCTGTAGCCGGCATAATCCTGGGATCCTTTCTGAGCGTCAGAATAGAACCGTGGCTGAACTTCCTGGGAACCTTCGGCGGCCTGATGCTGACCTTTCTGGCAGGAGCTGAAGTAGATCTTTATCTCCTGAGAAAAAGCGCCAAACCGAGCTTTACCATAGGCATAATGGCCTTCGCTATGCCTCTGATTGGAGAGATGCTCTTTTTATCCCTCCTCACGGATTGGACGCTGATATCCCGATTAGCGGCGAGCATCGCTCTGACAACTACATCCGTGGCAGTAGTCTATGCTGTGCTCCTGGAGTACGAGCTTCTTGATCTCAGGGCAAGCAAACTGATAATAGCCGCTACATTCGTAAACGACATACTAACTTTAATAGCCATAAACCTGCTATCGCCAAGCTTTAACCTGGTTACCGTTGTGTTTGTGGCCATAATTGCCCTCATGATCCTGGCTCTGCCTAGAGCCATGGAATATCTGGTGGAGAGCTATGGTAAGAGAGCCGTAGAGCTGGAACTGAGGTTCATTTTTGCTGCCATGCTTGGAGTGTCTTTCATAGCCGATGCCGGAAAGCTCCATGCTGTCTTTGGGGCCTTCGTCCTGGGATTGGTCTTCGCCAACTGCATACATAACTACGATGACATCCTTCCCAAGGCTAGATCTGTAACCTTCTCTCTCCTCTCTCCTGCATTCTTCGTTAGGGCAGGCCTTCTCGTATCCCTGCCTGCAGTCATCCAAAACGTGGGGTTGATCCTGGGACTGCTCGGCGCAAAGATGCTCTCCAAGTTCATAGGAACTTATTACTTCAATAGAAAGTGGATTCCCGAGGCATCCATGTTCTCGACCATGCTCCTCTCGACAGGGCTGACTGTAGGAACGATAACCGCTACCCTGGGCAGAGATTTGGGATTTCTAGATCAAACCCAGTTCTCAGTTGCTGTGATCACAGTGATCCTGAGCGCTATAGTCCCGACTCTGATTGCCAAGAAGTTCGTGCCAAAGAGGGTCTGATAAAAATGGCATTTACAGAGAGGTTACTCAGAGAGCCTCGTCTAATACAAAGAAGATCATAATTAATGGTGTGGAGAGGGTGTGATGGAGAGCATCGAGGAATTCGGGATTAAAAAGATCCTAGTGGCCGTGGATACATCGGATTATTCGGAGATGGTCATAGCAAGGGCTTCTGCCATAGCCCTTGCTTTTTCAGCGGACGTGCATGTGATCAGCGTCGTAGAGCTTCCCAAACTGGTAGCATCCGAGGCTGAGATTGGTATTCAGGAGGTACGCATCCAGGAGGAAGATTATCGGGAGAACCAGAAAAGACTGATGGATCGGTACCTGGCAGAAAGGGAGCTTCATATAGTGGCTAAGGTGCTTCACGGCGAGCCAGCAGATAAGATCGTTGAATACGCGAACTCCATCAGGGCGGATCTTATTGTTATGGGCAGCAAAGCCTTTGGCAAGGTTCACAG
>CAZKWM010000032.1:9785-13155 GCA_964556405.1 uncultured Methanotrichaceae archaeon
CCATCAGGGCGGATCTTATTGTTATGGGCAGCAAAGCCTTTGGCAAGGTTCACAGATTCCTCTTAGGCAGCGTGTCTGAGGATGTGGCGAGAAACGCTAAGTGTTCGGTCATGATCGCAAGATAAGTCAATATATATATATATATATAACTTAATGGACGGCGGTAAGCAATATGTCTTCGGAGATCGAAAAGGTCTATGCGAGAGAGATTCTCGATTCTCGGGGCAACCCGACGGTAGAGGTTGATGTCCATACCCGCTGCGGCTTCGGTAGGGCCGCGGTGCCTTCCGGGGCATCTACAGGAGTACACGAGGCCCTGGAGCTGCGAGATAAAGGAGATAGGTATGGTGGTAAGGGCGTTCTAAAAGCAGTGAAGAACGTCAACGAGGCCATCGCACCCGAGATCCTGGGTATGGATGCCGCAGCTCAAAGAGAGATAGATGAGCTGATGATAAAAATGGATGGCACCCCAAACAAGTCCAACCTGGGCGCCAATGCCATCCTGGGCGTCTCCCTAGCGGCCGCTAAAGCCGCTGCGAGCTCCATGGGCCTGTCTCTATACAGGTACCTCGGAGGCGTGGATACCTACACGCTCCCAGTCCCATCCTTCAACGTCCTTAACGGCGGAAAGCATGCAGGAAATGATTTGGCTATTCAGGAGTTCATGATAGAGCCTACCGGCGCCAAGAGCTTCGGCGAGGGGCTGAGGATGGCAGCCGAGACTTATCATGTCCTGGGCAAGATCCTTCGAGGCAAATATGGCGCTGTAGCTACCAACGTCGGCTACGAGGGAGGTTATGCTCCGCCCTTGTCCAGGACCAGGGACGCTTTGGATGCTATCATGGGTGCTCTCGATGCGACCGGCTACTGTGAGGAGATTAAGATCGGCCTGGACTCGGCGGCGTCGAGCTTCTACACCGATGGTAGCTATGCCGTGGACGGAACGAGGCTTTCTCCCGGTGAGATGATAGATTACTATGCGGATCTCGTCTCCACCTACCCAATTATAATATTGGAGGATCCTTTCGAGGAGGAGGCTTACGATGATTTCGCTGCCCTAACCAAGAAGCTACCCAATACCATCATCGTGGGTGATGACATCTACGTGACCAACCCCGTGAGGCTAGAGAAAGGCATCGAGATGCATGCCACCAATGCCCTCCTGCTTAAGCTCAATCAGATAGGCTCCGTTTCCGAGGCCTTTGATACTGCAAGAATGGCCTTCAGGGCCGGGTTCAAAATCATGGCCAGCCACCGATCTGCGGAGACGGAGGATTCTGCCCTTGCCGATGTAGCAGTTGCCCTCGGCACCGAGCTGCTTAAGACAGGAGCACCAGCTCGTAGCGAGAGGACGGCCAAGTACAACCAGCTCTTGAGGATACAGGAAGAACTCGGAGAGGTAGCAGCATACGCTAGGCTGTAAAAGCGAATCTTGGCTATGGTTACAGGACAAGTAACTCAATCCAATCAAAAGGATGCAACCGCCTCAGTACAGGGTTTCCTGGTACGGGGCCTGCCCATGATCAGGGAAGGCGATGATCTCGCTGCCCTGATCTAATCCCTTTTCGAACTCCAGGATGGAGATCTCCTCTGTATCGCTAGTATTGTTATCGCCAAATCAGAAGGGCGCTTCATAAGCCTTGGAGACTATAATCCAGGCACTAAAGCAAGAGCGTTAGCTCAAGAGTTAGGCAAAGATCCCAGTTTTGTCCAGGCTATCTTGGCCGAATCAGAGGACATAATACTCGATCATCCTTTTCTGTTAGTGAGAACTAAGTTCGGCCACACCTACGTTAATGTCGGTATAGACGGGTCTAACGTTGGAGACGGTAGGATGTTGCTTCTTCCAGAGAACCTAACGGCCAGTGCTGAACGCATACGAAGCAGGCTGAGCAAAGACTGCGCCGTGATTATCACGGATACCTCCAGCCGGTCATTTCGAAGCGGTGTGACTGGTATTGCTATAGGCTGGTCTGGCATAGGAGCCTGGAAGGACTGGCGGGGTGAGACCGATATCCACGGCAAGGTTTTAGAGGTTACCCTGGAATCCATTGTGGATGAGATTGCAGGGATGGCTAATCTATTGATCGTTGAAGCTGGTGATGGAACACCTGCGGCTGTATATCCTAAAACTGGTGGTACCCTCTTCATGTCAAAAAGCGTAGATATATTCCTGGGGCACCTAAAAAGCTGAGCTTATGCCAGATATAAGGGTAAATGCGAAAGTATGTACAACCTGCAGCTTTCCAATCCGCTTTCCGCTGGTATCCCGCCTCCGATGATATTTTTATAAATACCTTCTGGACCTCGTGGCCCAGAGGGGACTCTAGGCGCCAGATTCTATATCGTCGAAATCACTAGTATCTAATATCTAACGCACTCCACCGGCATTGGGAGATAGCGTGAGGGCAAGCAGTTTAATTGGTTGATCTAACATCTTGTAGTAGTTCTGGGCTGCAAAACAATAATTGTTGATACTAGACGCAGATAAGCCACGTTCGATTAACTGGCTTCTAAATCGGTTGGTTAGCTCGGGGGTCGGGTTATTTGGCTCACAAAACTCCAGGTACCTCTTTGCGCGATCAACATAACTTTCCAGGGTCGAGGGTCGAATGGCTTGTTCTTTGAGATACCTGCGAAATCGCTTAAGCTTCGCTGGTGTGCCATCCTGAGTCTACGAAATGGATATCTTGTGCCTGGGGGTCATTTAGGTAGCCTCGTAGGACCGCCACACTGATCCGACTACCTTAATGAGCATGTTGGGCTGAAAACGTGGTTGGCGAGCTCAGCGCTCCGCGCGAGCTCGCCCGCAGGGTCGAGGCCCCTGTCACGTAGGTGTTCGCGGGTTCGAATCTCATCCCTGCACTAACTAATTTTTGGCAGTATCTCAGATTTGCTGTAATTCCGTGCGCCTTCAATTCACGGATGGGCCATAGGATATCGACTTCTCTTAAGGACCCATCTTAAATTACAGCAAATTCGGCACAATACCTTAGATGTGAGCGTGCAATTCTTTTTCTGTTGCAATTATGGTGGAGGCTATCGACGAGAAACAGGAGTATCTGCGGTTGTGTGGATAGCTGTTATGAAAAATATGAAAATTGTAAGTTTTATACCACGCCTTTATATTGCTTCTGTGAATTCGAGGTGTGTTTAAGAGACTGTCCTCAAAGAGCATCCAATGAGAGTTCGAGGAACTATCTACCAAAAGAATGCTCTTTCGATTTCACTAACCACGGTGGCTTGAGGATCTTTTCCTCAGCAGACGAGGATCTTTACGATAATATCTCAAAAAGCGAATACGATGTCTTTATTCAACCGAATGCGAATCTAAATAAGTCTACGATGAATTTAGTTAACTCTACTTTGG
>CAZKWM010000032.1:13255-14548 GCA_964556405.1 uncultured Methanotrichaceae archaeon
TGTAAATAAACAACTTTTAATTATGATAGATCTAGGATTAAGGGATTCGGCCCATAAGTGGCAGAAGATCAAGATCACAGCCCTAGAATCTCTCAGGCAGACAGGGACAACCTAGAAGAACTCGGGATCCTCCTGGAGACATCACCAGAGTAATAGCCAACCAGGCCCTGGCGAACGAAAGAAATACCTTCCATAGCATCCTCGTCGGACCTGCAGGAGGTAGCTTAACTAAAAGATTTAGCTACAGCCCATGAGTGAGAGCCAAAGTCGAGATTAGCGCTAATTCATAAGACCAGCTACATCGCAACGTTTATCACTTTATAGACAATCTTCCGGGCATCCAGCTCACCAGCTTCATCCTTCACGAGCCCGGATTTAAGACAGCTCGGCTTATATTCTTATTTAGACCAGCGATATGAAGCGAAAGGAAAACTCCTTGTTCCCTTCATGGTTCAGTTTCACCATGCAACCTTTAATCCAGTTCTGCTGTGGGGTTTCATCTTTGATTTTCAAGAGCTTCCGGCCTGATGAATCCCAATGGATACCCAATGAATGCCCTTGGGACTGCTCTTGGAATTGGTATCTCTGTACTTTGTTATTTCTGCAGAATCTTGCCGTACTCAAGCAGATCCCTGGGAACTGGCTCCGGCTCTTCATCCGGATAACCGAGGGCAATCATGGACTCCACCTTTAATCCCTGGGGTAGACCAAGGACCTCTCTTACATAATCCTCCGAGGATCTATCGTGGCTGTAGCTCCGGTTTCTTATCTGTATCCAGCAGGAGCCAAGCCCCAGGCTGAGCCCTGCCAGCTGGAGGATGATGGAGGCGATGGAGCAGTCCTCGACCCAAACGTCCGACTCCATTTCATCGGCGCAGATCACAACTCCCAGCCGGGCGCCCTCTATGAAATCCGAGCCGTGCTCCTTGGCCCTGGAGAGCCTGGTGAGGATTTCCCTATCGGTGATGAATACAAACCTCCAGGGATTGATGCCCCGGGAAGAGGGCGCACGCAAAGCCGCCTCTTTTAAATCATCTATGGTGCGGGGATCAATATTTTTATCTTTGTACTTCCGTACGCTGCGCCTCATCTTCAGGAGATCCATCATGGAGGTTCACCTGAGTGATAATGCTATTTCTACTGATAAAAGCTTGCCTAGCCAGTGATTAATGAAAACTCAGATGATGATTTATAGCGGAAAAGCAGATAGCATTGATATCAGGGTCTCCCTGGGCAGGCTGATATACCCCGAGAACCCCTAGATAGTGAATGGCTACGGCCCAAGAGATTTAG
>CAZKWM010000033.1:0-14421 GCA_964556405.1 uncultured Methanotrichaceae archaeon
CGGTTCAAGTGAATGCTCCCCGGCCTAAAGGCCGGGGTCTTCCCGCTCCGCCCTCCCAACTCCCGCTAGGTAACAGCCAAACTCCTACAAGGTTCAATAACATTTATTTACTGTGATGTTTCCACCCGGCTTATCTCTTCGACAATCCCGGTTCGGGCAGCTAGATGGGCAACCACCTCGTCTCAAATCGCAACAAGGCCCCTCCTGTGCATAAATCCGTATTACACGCGCACTTCCCATTGGGCATTCATCTCTCGCAGCCCATACACGACCCAGACCGTTGGCTTGAACAATCTTGGTTCGGCACCATTAGTTGAACCTAGTTTATTAAGGTGGAAGTTCCACTAGTAATTCCATGGTCGATCCCACCCGAAAAGACCCCTTGGTATCGGTCATAGTCTGCGCCCACAGGACCGACAGGTATGGAGATCTGGCCGAGGCTCTAAACAGCTTAAAGGCCCAGAGTTACCCCTCTGTGGAGATAGTATGTGTCTCGGACGGCAATGCCGATCTGTATGACAGGCTCAAAAGAGACGGCTGGGAGGAAGGCGCAGTTCTCATCCTCAATGAGATAAACATGGGCCTCTCAGAGAGCAGGAACCGGGGCATATCTAGGGCCCGAGGGTATATCATAGCCTTCTTTGACGACGACGCCGTAGCCGATCCAAGATGGGTAATGGAGCTGGTGAAGATGTACTCGGAGAGGAATGCCATAGCTGCCGGAGGCCGCATCCATCCCCTGTGGCTGAATGGCAAGCCCGGATTCCTTCCCCCTGAGTACTACTGGCTAATAGGCGCTACCCATAAGGGATTTGCCGAGGAGGTGGGGGACGTCAGAAACACCTTTGGCTCCAACATAAGCTTCAAAACTGACGTGCTCAAAGCCTTGGGAGGCTTTAGAAGCGAGATGGGATTTCACGGCAAGGGGATGCTCCAGAGCGAGGAGACCGAGTTTTGCGATAGAATGAAGAAAACCTTTGGCAGAGGCGTCACCTATAATCCTCAGGCCATAGTGTATCACAAGGTCTTCCCCGAGAGGCTGAAGAAGAAGTTCCTTTTCAAGAGAGCCTTCTGGCAGGGCTACTCCAAGAGGGTCATGGTGGAGATGGGCTACTCCCTGGGAGAGGAGGGCCATTACCTGGAAACCATAGGTGAGGGCATCGTGGATAGGGCAAAGACTTTTTCTCCAGGGATGTACTGCCAGGCGGCATATCTCCTGGCCTTGACCGCAGCCGTGGGTTTTGGGTATCTCTACAGAGCAGTAATTGCGCCTTTGAAGCATTAAATTTCCCGCCTAAGATGTACTAATTTTTGTAATTTTCATGCCCGAGAGTCACTAAGTTCTCATAGAGGAGATCGATGCCCTTATTTCTATCGAACTGATCCGCCAATCTGGCATAAGCCGACTGCAAATTTCCCTTGTAAACCTCGGAATGATCCAGGATCTCCTTTAGGCCCTGCTCCAGGTCATCCATCCTCTCCCAGGTTATCGATACCCCGGCGCCGTTATCATCAACAAGCTTAGCCACTGCAGACTCCTTATCCGCCAGGGCCAAAATGGGCAGCCTGCATCCCAGGTACTCGTAGACCTTAGTGGCTATGGCATGCCTGGCCTGGGGGTCCCCTTGTTTCAGGGTGTGGAAGGCCAGATCAGAGGCCATGAGGAGCTCCATGGCTTCCCTGTGACTCTTTCTGCCCAGGAGGTACACCTGATCCTGGATTCCAAGCGCCTTGGATCTTTTCTCCAAGACCTCCCTGCGCCTACCGTCGCCTATCACCGCATAGGTTAGATCGTATCCCTCGTCCCTGAGGTGCTTCATGGGCTCCAAGACAGCCTCAGGGACGTAGTAAGGCATGTCCAGGTCTCCGAGGTAGACCATGACTCTGGAATCCCTGATGCCGCTCTTTTTTAAAGCGGCAGCCCTGTCAAAACTCTTGGCCACCACCTCCATCTCCTTGAGATCCAGGCCGTTTGGCACCAGTAATACCTTTGGGTTGATCTTCTGAAGCTCCTTCTGCAGGGAGCTGTTCACGGTGCTGACCATTGATGCGCCTCTAAGAGCCCTGAAGAGCAGAGATGACATGAGGCGGTTGGCGCCTTTAAGGGGATACTTGATGTAAAATCCCTTCTCCTCAGCCATGCTGTTTATGACGCTGGTCAGGTCATCCCTGTAATCCACGATATAAGGGAACTTATGACCTCCCATCCTGGAGGCAAGGTAAAGGGCAGTGACAGGAGCGAAGGGCGGGGTCGTGGCCAGGACGAGGTCCGGCTTAAAACTCTCTATCTCCCTCCGGGCTATTCTCAACCAGATGGCCAGAAGAACGGGATTTAAGCTCTGCGGTTTCAAGGCCGAGGGCGGCAGAAGCTTATGGTGATACCTCCTAACCTCAATCCTCGTCTCGAACCCTTCCTTAGTTCCCAGGTCTTTGCCCTCGGGGTCGAAGGCGACCACCCTTACCTGGATATCGCTGTCCTTCTGGCGCAGCCTCCTAGCCATCTGGGAGATCCTGACGCTCTGGGCGCTGATCTCCGGCAGATATTGCTTGGCGAATATGAGTAGCTTCAAGCGCGTTTCCTCTGTGATCTTCGAGAGTTCCTTATATACAGTGCAGAAGATTTATAGTGTTCGATAGTGGGCTAGATGTGCAAGATTTATGGTTGGGCTGTGAGATTCATAAATGAACTGTGAGGTTCACAAATGAGGTATGATCATGGCATAATGAACAAGGATGTAGTGATTCATGAAGGAGACAGATTCCAAGTCAGAAGCGAGTTCCAAGCCAAAGGTCACTCTGATCTATTATTCATCCCTTTCCTCGTTTATAAAAAATGATGGGGATATCCTCTCCAGGCATTTCCCCCTTCGTGAAGTGAACCTAAGGAGCATCCGCGATATGCCAGAGCTGGCCAGGGCGATTGGCTGGTGCGACCTATCCTTTATCTGGTTCGCTGGAAAGCATGCCGTTCCTGCGGTTGCCCTCTCCAAAGCCTTCAGCAAAAGATCGATGATAATAGCGGGCGGTTATGACGTCGCCTTTGAGCCGGAGATGAAATATGGCCAGTTCACTTTGGGCTGGAATGAAAGGGCGAACGCTAGATTTGCCCTGAATAATGCAGATGCAGTTCTCGCTGTCTCCAAGTTTACCAAAGGCGAGGCCTTGAAGAGATCCAGCCCCAGAAATATCTCCGTGGTTTACAATGGCATAGATACGGTTAGGTTCAGGCCCGGAGGCAAAAAGGAGAACCTGGTGCTGACAGTGGCAGCTAAAGGTTCCACCAAGAACATGGTAAGGCTCAAGGGAGTTGATACTTTCATAGGTGCCGCAGCCTCCGTCCCTGAGGCAAGGTTCGAGGTGGTGGGGCTGAGAGAGGAGGATATATCCGGGGAAGTAAATATCCCAGAGAACGTCGACCTTCTGGGACGCCTGGATCAAGAGCATCTCATAGATCGTTATCAGAGGGCCAAAGTCTGCTGTCAGCTGTCTTTCGTTGAATCCTTCGGTGTAGCTCTGGCCGAGTCCATGGCCTGCGGGTGCGTGCCCGTAGCAACCCAGAGAGGTGCTCTTCCTGAGATCGTTGGAGATGCCGGTTTTTATGTGCCTTTCGGCGATGTGAAGAGGGCTGCAGAAGGGATAAGGATAGCTTTGAAATCAGATAGCTTGAAACCAGATCTCTCAGAGAGAGCCAGGGATAGGATAAAGGCCTACTTCACTCAGGAAAAGAGAGAAAAAGAGCTTACCCAAGTCATCCATGCCCTTTGCCGCGATCTATGAGTATACGATATACATAGGGCACTTAGATCCGACCCTGGGCCTCCACCAGATCAGCCACCTTGGAGAAGGATTTATCCCAATCAAACTGCGCTGCCAGCTTTCTGTTGGCTTCGCTAAATTTAGCTCTCATCTCAGCGGACTTTGCCAGCTTTTCTATGGCCAAAGCAAGCTTTTTTTCATCCCCAGGAGGGATCAGGAGACCATTGATACCATCCTTGATAAGGTAGGGAATGGCTCCGGCATCGGTGGTCACTATGGGCAGGCCAAAAGATGCGGCTTCGGCCAGGACCATGCCAAAGCCTTCCCAAAGCGAGGGAAAGACGAAGATCTTGGAGGCACTGTAAAGGTCCTTAAGCTCCTTTTCTTCCACCCTTCCTCTGAAGGTTACCTTATCGCCAAGGCCCGCCTTGTCAGAATAATCCTTGAGATCCTGGTAAAGGTCACGTTCCCTGACGTTATCGCCCACGATGTTCAGGGCCAGATGATCCATGCCCTTTTCTTTGACTAGGATCTCTACGGCCTTGAGAAGAGTATCCACGCCTTTTCTTGGGGTGACATAGCCTACGAAGAGCAGCTGAGAGATGTCATCCTCTGGTTTTCTCTCCGGTCCTCTATCTGGCCTTCTCAAAGAGCTCTCTTTAAGGCCGGATACGTTTAAACCGGGATAAGCAACCACGATATCGGCATCTTTCCTCAAAATACCTTCCACTAGGCGCTTGGTAAACTCGCTATTCACCACTATCCCGTCCGAGGAGTTGATGAAGATTGACTCCTCAAAGCTGGTAAGCCTCCTTCTGATCTCATCCTTCATCAGAGGTGAATAGGTTTGCTGGACCACAGTGAGCAGGTAAATCTTTTTCCTGGTTAGCCTTCTTAAGACCATGAGAATGGAATTGAAAAGGAAAAGTTCAGAGCTCTGGGATACATCCTCCACGACTATGGTCCCGGATTTTAATTCACCCCAGTGCTTCAGCAGCGATATGTTTTGAATAAGAGAGTTGATGATGAAGCTGACTGGACCCTTGCGCTGTCTGGGCTGCCAGGAGATATGCTCCACATCTATAAATCTCCTCTTCAGGTGCTTTCTCAGCTCAAAGTTGTAAATCTCGCCGCCAGTCACCGGAGCCTCTGGCAGTCGCATCAGTATCAGGACCCTGGGATTCATCTCTATCCTTCACAGGCTAGCTTGTCCAGCAGCCCTTCTATCTTGGAAAAGGATTTGTTCCAATCGAACTCCTCAGCCATCTTTTTATTGGCCTCCCCAAAACAGGTCCTCATCTCAGGGGACTTTACCAGCCGCTCTATAGCTCGTGCCAGGCCCTCCGCGTCCCTTGGAGGTACTAGGAGGCCGTTGACTCCGTCCTTGATCATATTGGGTATGGCTCCGGCATCAGTGGTCACTATGGGCAGGCCAAAGGAGGCGGCCTCGGCCAACGCCATGCCAAAGCCCTCCCAAAGAGAGGGAAAGACGAAGATATCAGAGGTCATGTAAAGCTCCTCTATATCTCGGTCGTTTATCCTGCCGTGAAAGATGACCTGGCCATCCATGCCTGCTTCCCTGGAATAATCCTTAACCTTTTGGGAGAAGGCCTTATCCCTATCAGTGCTTCCTACGACGTGGAGGGCTAAATTCTTTTGCCCTTTCTCCTTGACCAGTATCTCAAAGGCTTTGATGAGGGTATCCACACCTTTTCTGGATGTGACATAGCCCACGAAGAGAAGATGGAGGCATTTTTTATTTGGATGTCGGGATTTAATAGGTTCCAAATCCTTGCCCAGATCTTTTCCAAGGCCTGATACATTCAGCCCAGGGTAGGCAAGGACGATCTCAACATCCCTATTGAGAGAATTTTCCACGAGCTTTTGGGTGAACTTGCTGTTGACCACGACACCATCCGAGGCGCTGAAGAAAATGCACTCTTCCAGAAGCTTCATTTTCTTCAAAACCTTATTTTTTATTAAGGGTGATTCCAGGTGATGCACTACCGGCACTATGTAAATTCTATTTCCAAAAAGACCTCTTACAATCCTGGTTACAGCGTTGAAGAGGAAGAGATCGGGACTGTCGGCCACGTCCTCCATGATCACTGTATCGGAGCTTATGCTCCTCAGGTGCCTCAGCAAGCACAGGTTCTTTAGAACTGAACCCAGGATGTACTGAAAGGGTCCCTTGTAAGGCTTCATCTGCCAGGAATAATTATCTACGTCTACAGAGCGATCTTGTAGATATTGGCGCAGCTTGCTATAGTAGATCTCCCCGCCAGTGACCGGAGGTTCAGGCATCCTCAGCATCATCAGGACCTTGACCTTATTCACGCTGCACCAGGTTTGATGAAGTTGTATATAACCACACAGCCTGCAGCGCATAATCACACAGCCTTTAGAAGTGCCTTAGACAAAATCTTAGACTTCACCCCCTGCCCTGGATTCGATTTACCCCAAGGCTACCTTTTACATAGCAGACCGTGGTAAGTGCCTTTTAGAAAAGCCGATAGCCTCTCTAGATCCCTGCGCTTCAGGTAGACCCCCACGTTGACAGGGAACTGGCGGAGGAAGAAGTAAGCCAGGAAGGGATAAAACTCTCTCCGGGCCGCATGGGTTCTCATAAACCAGAACTTATTTCGGACCACGTGGTAAATGTAAGTTTTACTGACGAGGGACAGGGAAGCTGATACCTTATGCCATATCTTGGCTGTAGGAACGCATATGCA
This sequence comes from uncultured Methanotrichaceae archaeon, assembly GCA_964556405.1. Lineage (GTDB taxonomy): Archaea > Halobacteriota > Methanosarcinia > Methanotrichales > Methanotrichaceae > UBA114. The sequence continues at coordinate 6,489 of CAZKWM010000033.1, forward strand.
TTTGTAGCCTGCCTCTCTACCCCTGGTACACAGATCGGTCTCTTCCCAGTACAGAAAGTAGGTGGGGTCGAGGAGGCCGATCTCATCCAACACAACCCTTTTTATCAATAGGCAAGACCCCTCAACGTAATCCACGCTCCTTACAGCACTGTACTGGCCCTGATCTACCTCTCTGTGACCCAGGAGCCTTATGGAGCCTTTGCGCATGATGAGCTCCCCTCCTGCTGTGCTTATGACATCTTTTCGACCACAATAGTCGTAATAGAGGACGATGGGACCTGCAAAGCCCACTCTCTTATCGCTCTCCGAGGCTTTTACCAGGTCGTCCAAAAAACCGCTCTTAACGACGGTATCGTTGTTTAAGAGGAGCATGTAATCCGGATCTAGGGCAGTTAAGGCGTATCTCACGCCTATGTTGGACCCTTCGGCAAAGCCGTAGTTCTTATCATTCTTCAGGAGCACCATCCGCTCATTCGAAGGCAGCTTATGGAAATCCGTCCATGGACAGGAGCCCATCTCAGCCTCTTCTTTGGTAACCTCCCATACCATCATGGGCTTTCTTTTCTTCTTTGGCTGGAAGAGCTGAGATTCCAAGGACTGAGATTCCTTAGATACCCCGCCCTGCGAGTATCTCCTTATCTCCTCTAAAGATCCGTCCGTGGATCCGTTGTCCACCACGACGAGGTCGTAGCATGGATAGGAGATCTGGCGCAGAGATCCCAGGCACTCCAAGGTGTCCTTCCAGCCATTCCAGTTGAGGATTATTACGGAGACGCGGGGGTTGCTGTCTTTCATAGGAGCTCCATCCAGGAGGCTGCCACATTTTCTTCAGTACTATTTAAAGGGTGGGCCCTTGAGACCACGATTCACGGATTTGGTGGTCAGAATCGGAAGCGATAGCCCTTGATAAAGCTTCGGACATCACCTATCCTTAGATGGCATATACAATAACTGGAGAATCAGCTTGTCGAGCTCATTGCATATAGCCCTCCAATCGAAGTTCCTCCTTATGAACTCGGAGGCGTGATCCGATCTAATCTGTAGCTCTTCCTTATGCGAAAGCATGTGCCTCAGCTATCCGGTCAAGCAGTCCACGCTGTCGACAGGGCACAGATAGCCTAGCTTGCCTCCATCGGTCATATCCACGAATGGCGGTATAGCCTATCCTAGAAGGACGTCTTCCAGGGCCATGGCCTCAGCGGATCACCAGGCCGAAGCTTTCCCATCTGGAAGGTGCCATGTGGATCTCAGCCTCTCCGTAGCGCCTGTAAAGCTCATCCCTCTCAACGAATCCCATAGCAGGATATTTTACCGGATACAGAAGGGTGCTCTGACTTAAAGCCATTTAAAAGCTCTAAGAAGGACTCATCCACTGGCTCTATCAATTATAGTCTCCAATCAGAAAACTCCTCGCTGATATTGGAGAAGGCCTTCAGGGCGAGGTCAGAGGCCTTTTGCAGGTCGCCCAATCTTTTCCTACGTGGAGGACCACTTTTTTTGGCGCTGAAGGGCTTCAGGAAATGAGATAATCCCTGTGTGTATTCACCCCCTTAGGCAAATATCTCAGGCGATCCCTGCCATTTCTTAAGAAGGGAAAGGAATCCATCATGAACGCGTGCATTTCCCGGGTCTCGACGGTGATGATGTCAAAGCTGGCCAGATCGAAGAGGAAGTACCTCAAAGAGAAGCCTGCTTTCGTATCGGCTGGATGGTCTCCTCTGGACCCTCCTTTGCTCATATCCAACTTCAGGTAAAGTACGTCCTCGGGGTTGACCACACTGTAGACCCGCCTCATCAGTATCGACCGGGCGTTGAGATGGTAAAGCTGAAGAACCTCGATCATCCTGCCGTACTGAGAGAGCGTTACGGAGGCATCTACACTTGGGTGAAGGACATTTTAAACCTCTGAAACTTTTGAGCATCTGCTCTTTTGTTCTCCTCATACGCTCGGCATCCTTGAAATTACCCTGGGTTCTAAGCTTTCTTTCCCAGGGTTTGTAATCTTCGGCTCGTACCTCTATCAATTCTATAAAATGCTCTCTAGATAACTCTTTTTTCATCATAGCAGACTCTTTCAGCCATTACCTCAAGATCCTTCTGATAATCATGTATCAACCAATTATCAACCACTATTTTATCGGAAGCATCGGATGAACGACCAGTGACCAATGGCACGAGCCATGCAAAGCTACCCAAAAGTCACAACCCACGGCCAGTTCAGCTCTCCTCAGCCACGAGGGGACCCACCTACCTGCTCTTTCAAGCATCCTTAGTTAAAAGTTAAACTCCCTTCACTATGCTTCTGAATAGCTTCGCGTCGTCTTTATCAAAGGCTTTAAACAGGAAGTACGACGCGGCAAAGTACACGGTTGCTGCAGACGGTATTATAATGAAGACGCTCGTGCCCCTCATAGGCAGTATGAAAGCGGCCATGACGGCATTGGCCATGATAATCTTGGCCAGGAACTTCAAATCGTCCCCGGAGAGGCTAAAGCCGATCCTGGAGGCTGCACAGGCCGAAAGGATCAGGGACATGAACTCTGCGGCCACCATTGCCAGGGCCGCGCCTATATAACTGAATCTGGGGATAAGCAGCAGATTTAGAAGAATGTTTACCCCTGCAGAGATGGCCATAAGCTTGGTTACCGTCATCTGATGGTTAGATGTCGAGAGCACGCGGTTGAAGTTGCTGCTAGAGAAGGCCAGCACCGAAGACCAGATCAGTATCTGAAGAACTATCACCGAATTAGCGTAAGTCTGAGGGAAGATCAGGAGTATGAGTTTGTCGGCGATAAGTGTTGTACCTACGCCTATGGGTAGGCCCAGGAGGGTCATGTACCTGAAGGACCTCTGCTGAGTAAAATGAAGCATCTGTCTGGAGGTCGAATAGAATCTGCACATCACAGGAAAGAGGGATGTGTTGACTACGCTCGGTATGATGGCAACGGTCATAATCAACCCGTAAGACGCGTAATACCACCCTGCTACCTCGTCTCCCATGATGTATCTGAGCATCACAGAGCTTATACGGGCAAAGATGCTGACGAAGATAGCTGCCAGGCCAAAGGGCAGGGACTCCCTCATGACATAACCCCACCAACCTGGATTCAATGAGGCCCTGGATCCGAAGAACTTCAGGGCATAGATCGCCAGGTTGAAGGTGAATACGACAGCACTGGTAAGGAGGTAGACATCGGCAAAGCCCACCACGTCCAGATGGAGGTGTATGGCCAGGATGGCACCGGCAAGCATCACGGCACCGTTTATGATGGTGCTCAGGGAGCTATATTTCATCTTCTCGAAGGACTGGAAGGCCACGTTGAAGATGTTGCTGAAGGTCGTAAGACCTGTGGCCAGGGCCAGGATGTAGACGACGGTGACCGAGGTGCTGCTGCCTTTGCTGAGGATATTGGCCGTAAGGGCTATGGGAATCAGGGTTATAGGTACGAGGATAGCTTTGATGGCCACCATGTTGAGCACATATTTATCAAGAAGCCAATGGTCTTTGGAAATTTCTCTTACTGCCAGCTGGCTTAACCCCATTTCCATGACAGATCCAAAGATGCTGGTTAGGCCTAGAGAATAACCTATGATACCATAGCCTTCAGCGCCTAGGTACCTGGAAGCATAGCCAGCATAAAAGAAGCCTAGAACAAGGTTGATGATGCTGGAGACTATCAATATCAGAATGTTCTTAGCAACTCTTTGAGCTGAGCTCATTCAAAAATCACTTGTGCCATCCAAAGCCACGTATAGGGCAGGAAGAACCGGTCCCATGGCAGATTGCAGGGCGAACCACCCGACAGTTCATCGATCTTCATGGGCACCACAAGGGGATCTATCCCAGGACGTCATGATCTTGGTGAAGAAATCTCTCTCATCAGCAATCCGTTTGATGGGTTTTATGATGATCCCAAGTAGCATCTGATTTAACTCGGATCCCAAGGCGTTTAAAGCTTCTCTGAGAGGAGGGGCCTGGCCCAAAGACGATCGGCTGGTCTTGGAGGTATCTAGGATGGAAGCCAGAGGCCTTAGGGCAGCCTACCTCATCTTCTCCCGTAATCGGTCTGGTAATAAGATCCTATCCAGGCCAAAGGCAGCTCTAATCTTTACTACGAGCAATCATATACCTCAGAACGGATTTGAACGTCTCCAATTCCCCGGCTTCAAACCCGTTTATCATGTACAGCACTATGAAGTAGATGGTCGCACTCAAGGGAATTAATATAATCAAACTCAAGTCCTTTAAGAGCACGACAATGACAGCCATAAAGGAGCTGGCAATAGCTATCTTTATCAAATCGTAAAAGCTATTTTTTAGCAGACCGTGGCCCATGCCAGCGCAGGAGGCGGTTACTAAAACCAAGGCCGAAAACTCAGTTATCGCTGCAGTGACGCTGGCTCCGAGATAGCTGTATTGAGGTATCAGCAGTACATTTATTGTAATGTTTATAACCGCGCATAAGCTGGTTATCTTAACTAAAGTTCTCTGCTTATTGGAGGATTGCAGAAGTACTGTCGAGGCGCTGCTGAGGAAGATAAATACCGCAGACCATACCAGTATCCTTAAAGCCGCGGCTGAATTTATGAAGGCTCCTCCAAATATCATTAGAATTATCTGGTCTGCCAGGAGTGTGGTACCAACTCCCATGGGGATGGCCAACACGGCCATGTATTTGAAGTTCTTCAGGTAAGCAAAGTGCATGTTGTCCCTGGCCACCACGTAAAACTGTGACATCAAGGGAAAGAGGGTGATGCTCATGATGTTGGGCAAAAACAGCAGTATCAGTATAAGTCTAAAGGCCGCGTTGTACCAGCCCACGGCCTCACTTCCCTTGCTGTAGGAGAGCATCACCGGGGCACTCCAGTAGTAAAGGGAAACGAATAGGCCGTTGAGGCCAAAGGTTAAGGCCTCGCTTATGGTAGGCCGCCAGAACTTGAGATCGGCCTCTATCCCGGGTTTGAAGAACTTGAAGTACAGCACCCCTATGCCGTACAACAGGCATATTAAGCTGACTGGGACGTAAATAAGCGCAAAGCCTATAACTCCCGATCCATAGCTGACCGCCACGAAAGCCCCAGCCAGCATAAGGACGCTGTTTATTATAGAGCTGAGAGAGAGGTATTCCATCTTCTCATAAGCCTGGAACAGGGAGTTGAAGATAGAGTTAAAGGCGTTGAGAGAGATGTATAGAGTCATCAGATAAATGACGGATTTAGTGAGGTCAGTATATCCCAGGATGTTTACCGCCAGAGCGATGGTAGAAAAGGTAAGGATCGTTAATATAAGCTTGATTAATATGATATTTCCTACGTACTTCTTCGCTAGGCCTTTATTTCTCGCTATATCCCTAATCATCAGCTGGTTTAATCCTAAATCGCTGATAAAGCTGAAGAGGGACGTCAAGGCAATGGCAGTGCCGATGATTCCGTACCTATCCGGCCCCAGGTATCTAGCGGTATAGGCAGCGTAGGCGAAGCCGGAGATCAAGCTCACAACGTTGCACAACGCCATGGCCAGAGTGTTTTTGGCCACCCTTTGGAGGACGTTCATGGCGTCACTTGAAGGGAGGTGAAAACCAGTCCCACGCTACTCCGCAGCGCTCATCCTTCTTGCCGTTTATCCGGGCAGGCACGATCATAGGATCGTTCCAAGGCCGCCTTATCTCGTCGGGATCGCTGTAGTCGTACAGCTTGTTGACGAAGTAAACTAGTACAGCGGGCTCATTCCCCACCACCTTGAAACCGTGCCAGTAGTGCCCAGGGATTCTCACCACCTGAGGGACCTCTACTGAGGATACTATCTCGTCTATCTCCCTGGTCTCATCATCGTAAGCGCAGATCTTCAGGGCACCTTTGACCGCCAGGAAGTGGTCCACCTGTCCCCTCTCGTGCCTGTGCCAGGCCCTGACCATGCCGGGATAGCTGTAGGACATGTTGGCCTGAACTATCCCATCCTGGAAGACCTCCGCCCAATCACCCCTCATAATCTCGGTGAAGAAACCCCTCTCGTCGGCAAACCGTTTAAGGGGCTTTATGACGATCCCCGGTAGCATTTAATACAACTCCGATCTCAAAGCTTTTAAAGCTTCTCCGAGGGGAAGTGGCTTGGCAGAAAGATGGGCGGCGGCCTTGGATGTATCAAGGGATGAATCCAGAGGCCTTCTGGCAGCCCATTTCATCTCTCCTGTGTTCGATTTAGTGATAAGGTCCTCGTCCAGACCAAAGGCTCTGGCCAGGTCCACGGCGTAGTCGTACCTTGAGACCCTGGTGGCTCCTGAGAGGTGATATATGCTTGGAAGCCTCCTTTCTGCCACCTCCAGGACCATCTCAGCCAGGTTGGTATTAAGGGTAGGGGTTATATACTGATCCGTTACTAACTTTATCCTCTGGCCTTTACTGAGGGATTCTATGATCCATAAGGCAAAGTTGATCTTGCCCCTGGCAGGCTTTGCTCCATAAATTACGCAAGCTCTGGCCACAGAGTCGCAGTACGCTTCCCCGAGGAGTTTACTCTGGCCATAGTAGTTCACGGGGTTGGTTGGGTCCTCCTCCTTATACATTCCCTTGGAGCCGTCGAAGACGTAATCCGTGGAGGTGTAAAGAGTAAAAGCCCCGGCAACCTTTGCAGCCTCAGCCAGGGCTTTGGTGCCCAGGACATTGACCTTGAAGGCCAGATCCTTATCGATCTCGCACCTGTCCACGTCGGTGAGGGCGGCGGTGTGAATGACGACATCGGGCTTGGAGGTTCTAACAGCACGGGCGATGCTCTTGGCATCGGTCAGGTCGTACTTAATGCCCTCGCTAAGCTCCGGCGGATGCTCAGCATAGCCTGAGAAGACCTCGTGGCCGCGCCTGGTGGCCAGCTCTGCGACCTTGCTTCCCATAAGGCCGCTTCCACCGCTGATAAAAATCATCATGCCATCAATCTCAGCTACCATATCAGTCGCCAGGGGGTCGGCGACAGGACCTTGTCATCGATCAGATGGCGCCACCATCCTTCATTCTCCTGATACCACTTTACCGTTTCCACCATGCCGTCCTTGAAGCTTTGAAGGGGCTTCCAGCCGAGCTCATCTCTGATCTTGGATGAGTCTAGACTGTACCTTAGGTCATGGCCAGGGCGGTCCTCCACGAATTCCAGGAGATCCTGGCCCTTTCCCATGATCCTCAGGATCTCCCCTACCACCTCCAGGTTGGTCTTCTCAGCCCCTGCCGATACGTTATAAATCTGGCCCTTTTCCCCAGCCTCCAGGACTCTTTCGACAGCCTCGCAGTGGTCGAGGACGTATATCCAGTCCCTGACATTGGTCCCCTGGCCGTAGATAGGGACTTTGAGTGACATGGAGGCTCTGAGGATGGTCTTGGGTATTAGCTTCTCCGGGAACTGGCGCGGGCCATAGTTGTTGGTGCACCTGGTGACCATGGCAGGAAGGCCGTAGGTTCTGGCATAGGCCAGGACGAACATGTCCGAGGAGGCCTTGCTGGCGGAGTAAGGCGACGAAGGCCTAAGGGCATCCCTCTCAGTGAAGGAGCCTTCCACCGTATCTCCATAGACCTCATCCGTGGAGACGTGGACCAGCCTGGCCTCGGGATTCTCCTTCCTCAAGGCCTCCAGGAGGTTGAAAACGCCAAGGACGTTGCTCTGTAGAAAAGATCCTGGGTTGGAGAGGCTCCTGTCCACGTGAGTCTCAGCCGCGAAGTTGACCACAGCGTCCTTGCCCTTCACCAGGCGCGACATGAGACCGAAGTCGGCTATGTCACCATTGACCAAGGTGTGCCTATCGGCGGGAAGGCCCTCTAGGTTCCTGGGATTGGACCCATATCTCATGTCGTCAACGTTGGTGACCACGGCCTCAGTGTGCTCCATCAGTGTGCGCAGTATGAAGTTGCTGCCTATGAAGCCCAAGCCACCGGTGACCAGTAGATCCAT
>CAZKWM010000034.1:0-8267 GCA_964556405.1 uncultured Methanotrichaceae archaeon
TGTTAGTCCAGACGACCCAGACTCTCTCTCCATTCTTCCGTACATTCTCATTATCGTTAAAGGTATAGTCCTTGGGATTCTGTCCTATATCTTTTATCATCTTTCGCAGATCCCTGCCGGAGGACTCCACCTCTGGTACGATGGTGCCTATAACATTCTTTCCCAGGAGCTCTTCCTCTACGTATCCAAAGAAATCCAGCCCAAATTTGTTAATAGATAGGATGTGGCCTTGGTCATCCATCTGAAGAACAATGCTGGAGCTATGCAGGGGCTTGGAGACGCCCTTCTCTGTAACATGCGGCTTATCCTTCGTAAGCTTGTCTCCAGCATCCCTTTCCTCGAAAGATTTCTTGGCGCTATCTTTCCATTTTATCTCATGTGTCCGCCTGCAAATATCCCTGGAACCATCTCCGTGCATAGATTCCGATGGTAACTCCTGGAAACGTCCCTCGCTGCTCATGATAACTTCCTGGCGATAATTCGTCCTTTGGCTATCGCCGAACTGGCCTTCAAATTTTTAGGCTCTATGAGAATGTCACAATATATTACTTCTATATATAAGTTCTTAGAGTAAATTCCCATATAGACAAATCGGTATAAGTGGATATGCTATTTTCCGGAGTGCAGCATGGCAAAATGATCTGTGAACTCAGCGCTGGATCCATGGCAGAGAACTATCTTGTGTAAAATCTGATGAACGGAAGTCAGCCCCTTCAAGCTGCTCTATCCCATCCATCGCTTAGCCTGAGCGGCGGGTTACGCCTTCTTTAAGAGGCTATTTGAGCGGCCTTTTTTATTTCGCTAGATCACAGATATAATCAACATAACCGTAAAAAGAATCGACAGTTTCCCCGTTTTATACCACCTATAGATCCATCTAGTACCAATTAATTGCCATGTAACGGTAAATTAAATAGCTATCGCTCTCAAGGAAAGGTACCTGGAGTGTTTGATATCGTATAATAAACCGGGTCAAAAATATTAAAGGTCGTGAATGACCTTAACCCGCAGCTTGGAGAAGTCCTCTTTGATCTCCACCTGGAGCCCCATGCCCTTGAAGATCTCCTCCAGCTCGGTTTTAACAAATTTTTTGGTGACATCAGAGCCAAGGATCAGGGTAAACTCGTCTTTCCCCCGCTTGCTCATCTTGAAGAGGTTGCAGGTCTCCAGGCGGCGCAGGATGCTCTCCGCATTGTAGAGCTTGTGCTTGAACTGCTCGGCGTGGGCCAGGCACACGTCCTTGTGAAGCTCCCAAAACTTCTCCTTATTCGGGTGGGATTCAAGGAAGGTCAGGAAAAGGATCCAGTGATCAATATCTAGGATGATGTGCTCGCCCGCCGAGAGCATCTCTGCGTGAGTGTAGACCTTCTTGTCCTCGGATAGGTCGAAGAGAGATCTATGCTTGCCATAGAACTTCAGTGCCTCCCTCATGAGCTCGCTCTGGGACATCTCCAGGTCATCCTTCATCTTCTTGAAGAGGTTGGCAGTCTCCTCATCTAGGGCGATGGTTACTCTCTCGGGCGATTTCATCTCATCCTCACTTTGCCCCTGCTCGTTGTTCCTCTACATATATTTACCTTTTTAGGGGATACCTTTTTGATTAGACGCCGGAATGGCCTTTCCCACTGCCGGCTGATGCAACCATCCGATGCGGTTGTGCAAAGACCGATACGATTATATTTTCGAAGAGCGCTGCTCACTTTCATGACTTGGATGAAGGATAAGCGATTCACTGAGAAGGATCTCAAGAAGCTGGAGAAGGGAAGCGGCCTGGAGAAGGCTTGGACATTGTTCTGTTGCTGGCTTTACAGGGTCGTCTCCTGGTAGGGCTTCATTATTTTTTAACCTTGAAACCACCGAAGTGCTTGGGCTGCCCTCTCTTTTAGAAGCTTCACTACCTCATCTCTGTTATCTCCGACGGCCACCACCGATGCCAGGGGCTCACCTTTGGGTACCACGGAGCCGGGCCTGGGGATATCGGTAATCCAGCTTCCGCTTGCAATCTCCTCGATCAATATATCCTGCGCAGCATAGATTACCGCCCTTCCAGCGGTCCTTTTCGGTACGGGCTCTTGCGGTAGCAGACCCTCGAAGGACCTCAGGTGGGCTTCAAAGACGTTCACATCTGTGGACAGCTCCACCGCATCCAGGCTTCCCTGGAACCTGGGGTTCACCTCTACCACTACGGGGCCCTCTTTGGTCAGCATGAAGTCTACACCATTGCTTCCCAAAAGTCCCAGATCCACAACGATGCTCTCGGCCATCTTGGCCATTTCTGCCTTAACATGCCTGGAGGCCTCCAAGGGAGTGATGTTTCCGCTATACCTGAAGCCCTCGGCACTTGCCCAGGCGCAGCCTATGAGCTGTTCATTGACTGCTATAGCTTTTGCCTCAGGGCCGTTGCAGATCACAGAGACGCTGGAGGGCAGGCCTTCTGTGTACTCCTGGTAGATCACGTCCTTTTCAACAGAATTCTTAGTAAAATTTTCAGCAATATCTTCTGTAATAATTTCTCCAGGATCCAAAATCCTGGAGCCGACCCCGCCAGCTCCCTTCCTTGGCTTTATCACTAGAGGAGGTCTCAGGCCTATGGAAGAAGTCCCTGTAGATATGGTCGGGTAGCCTTTGGACTGGATCCATTCGTAGATCCAGAGCTTATCTGCGACCCGAGAGGCCTTCTCCGGCGGATTGTTTAGGGTCCTGACCCCGGAAAGCCTCATCTCCTCCAGACCTGGTCCCAGGACCACGGCGTCGGGGGAGAAGATCTTGGTGCAGTTTCTGACCGTGCTTTCAGCGCATTCCTTATCCAGCTTGACGCAAGTAGATACGCATCTTTCCAGGTCCGCATCGCAGAAGCAGTCAGCGGCTATAACGTCGTGGCCAGCCTTGGCCGCGGAGCAGGCTATGTGCCTGACGCTGTAGCCTGCGACCAGGAGCCTCATTCTCTTTCAACCACCCTTTTGCCTCTGGGGGTGGGGATGATCTTTATGCCTCCCTCGAACTCCTGGGAGAGCTCCTTTCCATCCATAAGCTTGTCCAGGAATACGGCCAGGGCTGCGACCTCGGAGTGGGGCTGATTTCCTACGGCCACGTTCCAGTCTGCCAGATCGTACATCTCAGCCGGGACCTTCTCGGCCCCAACCGCCACCATGATCTGGTCGCACTTTTTGATGTCTTCTATGACGTCCTGGAGGCGGGAGCCGTACATGGTCAGGTGAACTACCTTCCCTCCGGCATCCTTCCACCTCTGGGCTGAGGCCCTCCAGCTGGGCTCTATCTCCAGCTTGAAGTCGCCGCCCCACCTCTCCACGACGTCGGCTATGCTCTCCTCGATGCTTCCGTCCTTGGTGTTCATGATCATCTCAGCTGCACCAAAAGCCCTAGCCACCAGGCCCACGTGGGTGGTGATCCTCTTATCCCTCTCAGGCCGGTGGCCCAGGCGCAGAACAGCAATACGCATGGCCAGAGCTTCGGTCTGCCTGTTATTTAATTTAATCTTCCAAAAAGCTAAATCCTCCGCGTGCCATCCCCTAAAGGATGAACCTGTGCGATAAATGTGGAGGTAAGGGCTATGCTGTCGTGGGTGAAAGACCTTGCCCCAACTGCGGAGGCGCCGGCAAAACTGAATCCATCAGCCTTGGCGAGGCCTCGGCCAATGACGTGAAGGATTTAATTGAGAGAGGCTCTGCCAAGTGCAGTGTCTGCAAAGGATCAGGAAAGATACCTCTAACTGAGTCCTGCGAGGCCTGCGGAGGCCTGGGCAGGGAGTATCGCTGCGTCGTGTGTGGCTCCAGGCTCAGCACCAAGAATGAGCTTTGCGAGAGGTGTGCCAAGAAGCCCCTGGTTCATGTTCTGGACCAGGCCTGCGATACCGGCGACCTGGTGGCAGGCGAGGTATATCAGGGCAAGGTATCGGGTATAGCCAGCTTTGGCGCCTTCGTGGACTTGAACGACCAGGTGAGGGGTCTTGCCCATAACAAATACCTCAAGACCAAGTCCGAGGTCGGGGATAGCATCCTTGTCAGGGTCAGAAACATCCTCCCCAATGGAAACATAGAGCTCGAGCCCGCCGATATCAAGGAGTACAACACCGTAGAGGTGGAGAAGGACCTTCCCCTCTCCAAGGCGGGGACCTTGGACAAGCTAGTGGGAAAGCTCGTGTGCATCAAAGGAGAGGTTATACAGGTCAAGCAGACCGGAGGCCCCACCATCTTCACCCTGGCCGACGACAGCGGCCTGGTCTCCTGCGCGGCCTTCGAGCGCGCCGGGGTCCGCGCCTACCCTGAGATAGATAGCGACATGGTGGTCCGTGTGGTTGGGGAAGTGACCCTCAGGAACAGCCAGGTTCAGATAGAGATTAAGTCCATGAAGCGCCTCTGGGGAGGGGACGCAGCTCAGGTCAAGGCGGAGATCGAGAGCGCCATAGACCGGAGGGCCGAGCCCACCGATGTCCCCTTCCTGGTGGAGAGCGCCTTCCTAACCAAGCTCAAGCCCGCCATGATGAAGGTGGCCAAGGAGATCAGGAGGGCTATCTACAATTCCAAGCCCATAGTTCTCAGGCACCACGCCGATGCCGATGGCATCACCGCAGCCGTGGCCATAGAGACTGCCATCATCCCCCTCATAAAGGAGATCGGAGGAACCGACGCTGAGTACTACAACTACAGGCGCGCTCCTTCCAAGGCCCCCTTCTATGAGCTGGAGGACGTCACCAAGGACTTAAGTTACGCTCTGGAAGACCAGACCCGCCACGGTCAGAAGATGCCTTTAGTGATTTTAATGGACAATGGCTCAACAGAGGAAGATGTCCCGGCCATGAAGCAGGCCCAGGTCTATGGATTAGAGATGCTCGTCGTGGACCATCACCATCCCAATGAGATCGTGGACCAGTACCTCATAGCCCACGTCAACCCGGCCCACGTCGGGGGGGACTTTGGCCTTACCACTGGAATTCTGGCCACTGAGATTGCCAGGATGATCAACCCCTCGGTGGAGAGCAAGATAGAGCACTTTCCAGCGGTATCGGCCGTGGGCGATAGGAGCGAGGCCCCCGAGGCAGCCGAGTACATAAAGATGGTGTCGGATAGATACAGCCTGGATGATCTCAAGAAGATCGCCCTGGCCCTGGATTATGAGGCCTTCTGGCTCAGGTTCAATGAGGGCCGCGGACTCATCAACGATATACTGAGCCTGGGAAGGCTAGACAGGCACCAGAGGATAGTCAACCTCCTGTGCCAGCAGGCCCAGGCGGCCATAGATGAGCAGCTGAGGGCCAGCATGCCCAACGTCAAAGTCCAGAAGATTCCCAATGGTGCTGTGCTGATGGTCCTGGACGTGGAGAATTTTGCTCATAAATTCACCTTCCCCCCGCCGGGAAAGACCTCGGGTGAAGTGCACGACAGGATGTGCCAGAAGCATGCTGGTAAACCTTTAGTAACCCTGGGATACGGGCCAGACTTTGCAGTCCTTCGTAGCCGTGGCGTTCGTATGAACATACCCCAGATGGTCAGGGAGCTCATGGCCGAGATACCCAACGGCGGGGTGAGCGGAGGAGGACACCTGGTGGTGGGCTCCATAAAATTCGTGGGCGGCATGAGAAAGGAGGTTTTGGCAAAGCTCGTGGAGAAGATAAGCGCTTACCCGGTGGATGAGAATATTCCAGTCAGGCCACCGAGCATCCCGCTCTGCGAGTCTGCGGCGGACGCGGCTGATCTTATGCAGTCCAGATAGCCCTCCTTTTATCTTTTTGCTTTTAATCGGCGATCTGCCTCGGTCTATCGTCATTTTAGGTCACGATTAGTTTTATCTCACCTACGTGCGTTCCCTTGTGATAGTATGAGCGAGATGCAAGAGTTATTGATAACCAAAGCGAGCTACAGAGAATTTTTATGCCAGAGACTCAGGCTCCAAGGAACTGCAGCTCAGCAGGAGATTGAAAACATAGGCTTTTCCTTCCTCTTTGCCTCAGGAAGCGAGATGCTCAGGTCCTACATCCTTCAGGAGACGTCCTTCCTCTCCGACCTGGCCGATGAGTACAAGATCCCCGACCGGGGCTTTATGTGGTACCTCTTCTCCCAGGCGGTCAGGGAGATCCACGTGACCCCTGACCAGGCCGTGATAAAGTATCAGCTCCAGGACTGTTATAGGAAGCCTTTCAAGCAATTTTACCTCTAATTTTAAGGTGTTCCATTATTTTTATCTTCAGGCTCGTGGGCGAATTCTCAATTATCCTTGATATTAATAGCATGAAAAATATCGATGGATACCTTCGTGATGATATACCCGATCATGAGGAAATGGTAGCCTGGAACTGGCCAGTTAAGAGCTATGCTTAAGTGCTATATCTTAGGGAAGTCCTAGCTGGCCTCCATCCCTCATTTTTTTATATCTAGAGTATACGTGCGGTGAATGAGATTCCCGCACTCCTGTGGCTATTAAGCCAAACGATATAGGAATCTGGATCTAAAAGAGAAAATTGGTTACTTTCTCCAGAGTTCAGGCGTGAAGAGAAGGAATATGGTTATCCGCTCCAGCCTTCCTATCTACATACAGAAGAACCCCATCATTTTGCCTGCAGACGATATCTGAGACAAATCGAACGTTATAACTCCGAAGCCAGGCCCTACGCCGCCCATGCAGGAGGCCACACCAGAGGCTACCACTAGCAGATCTACTTTGGGATTTTGGAACTCAACCATAGCCAAAGCCAAGGATACGGCGAAGAAGGTGGCCAGATAAAAGAAAGAGTAAAAGAGTATAAGAGTATAGGTCTTAAGACCTCTTTCGTTACCGTCTGCTCCCATAGCCTCACCGTCATTAGCATGTGAGGATGGATCATGTGGGCTAGTTCTCTATAAGTGTACTTTAGGTCCACCAGAAGCCGTCCTACCTTAATTCCTCCGCCAGTTGAGCCTATGCAGGCACCGATGAGCATGACTATAATTAAGGTCAGCTTGGCGGATGTGGTCCACTTATCGTAGTCCAAAGAGCTGACGAAGTCGCAGGTTGCCATGAAGATGGCTACCATGGTTTCTTGTTCGAGTTCGCCGTCAAAGCTGGATTGATCAAAAATGGAACTGCTTGTAGAGCCCCTGGTTGAGTCCTCCACTACATAGCTCATCGCTGCCTTCAGCAAAGCTGCTGTGTTGCAGCTGACTGGGCATATAGGCTGTCACTGATAATTAGCAGAAAGGATGGATAATGAAAAAGATATAAAGTAGAACTAAATTGGAATGGATAAGGATAGTATGAGGGTAGGCGAATCGAACGCTGAGTCGCAGCGCCCCAATAGGGCCTATCACCATAGTGAAGTCATTGATCTCTCCCCCGTACCTCACACAAAGCAGAGAAAAGGCAGCACTGGAATATGCCATAGCGCCCTTCTCACAGGGACCACTTATCGGCGACGCGAGACCTGCCCGTCATTCTGCTTGCCGCCTGCCTCAGAGCCGGAGGGAATATACCAACCTCATTGCCGAAGACCTGCGCCCAAGGCGCACGGTGCTCGTAAGGGGGTGCAATCACCCTCCAATCTCTCTCGGCAACTGCTCCTCAGCACGACCTGCGGCAAACTACACTTATGATCGTTGTGTATATATTTATTTCGGTTGATTTTTATATACATGTGTTACTGGTATTTGCGCTAGCCTTTGATCTTTTCTCATTGGAGATCCGATGTACAGTGAGGGCACCGGCTGGCCCTGAGGGATATGGTCTCCTCGCAGTAAGGGCAGTTCTTGGTATTGGCCTTGGCAGGGGGGGCATGAGCCTGTTGAACTGGCTTATCATGAGGAACACTGCCAGGGCGATGATAAGAAAGTTAATCACCGTGTTGATGAAGACATCGTAGTTGATGGTAGGAGCGCCCGCTGCCTGGGTGGCTACCAGAGAATGGTACGATTGTCCATTCAAAGATATATATAGATTCGAGAAATCCACTCTTCCCAGGAGAAGGCCTATGGGAGGCATGATGATATCCTTGACTAGGGAATTAACTACGTTTCCGAAAGCTACTCCAGTGATGACGCCCACCGCTAGGTCAAGGACGCTTCCCCTCATGGCGAAGTTTTTAAAATCTCTCCATAATCGCATGGTTCCACCATCTTAAATTATTGTTAATTTGTACTAATTAAATGTATAGCCTCTAGTTAAGGATATCAGGAGGAAATTATGGACCTAGAACTCTCTAAAGCGATGCGCATGAGAACTATACCTTGATGATGATGGTCTTGGTTATGCCATCTCCTAACCTCTGCTTTCTAACCTCT
>CAZKWM010000034.1:8367-10450 GCA_964556405.1 uncultured Methanotrichaceae archaeon
CTAACCTCTGCTTTCTAACCTCTATTTTTTAGGAGAGCGCCAAATTAGAAAGGCATCGAGCAGATAACCGGTAAAAGCATCTACTATCCTCAAGATGTTCCTGGTGAAGGCTGCATTCATGCCCACCTAGCTGCAGCTCTCCATCACTAACTTTATTCCCATAACCATCTTGCTCACCGTCTGTCCTCTGGTCCGTTCCAGATAGGTATAGTAGCCGATGTAGAACTGCAAGCATTTGCGAGCCTACGCAAGCATCTACAAACGCCTGCAAATGCTTGCCTGTATCTGCAATCTCCCATAATAGAGTGCTTGCATTAAGACAGATATATGTGGCATTATAAGTCTATCAATATTTAGATATTTGGAAAGGCTTTCTCTTTCTACTATAGCACTAATACAGCGAACTATGAATTATTTAGCAAAGGCTTTCAGAAAATACTTGAACGCCTGAGGTTGAAGGACGTTTATGATTTTCTTTATCCAGCCTCTGCCAAAGCGTTTTTTACGATATCAGCTTAATAAATTTGCGATCTCATGTTCAATACACCATCGGATCTGCTCTGCAGCTCGTGCGACTTATGTTGTCAGGTGGCGTACGGCCTTGCGCCTTTAGAGAACGACGATGTGCTGATATTTGGAGGAAACGCTATGATACTGCCTTGCACATATTCCAGAGGAGGCTGTTTGGCTTACAGCCGCCGGCCAAAGATCTGCTGTGAATATATATGCGCTCTTTTCATAAGGTTGCAGAGAGGCGAGATAGGTCTCATAGATGGAAGGAGGATCGTCTTGGAGGCTAAAACTCTAGTAACCTCTCTTGAAATATTGCTGGCGCCTTCTGTTCCCGGTCCCATGAAGATGGTAAATGGCCTGATCGTGGAGCTTCTTAATAGCAGGGGGAAGACGGCAGGAGACCTGATTCAGGAGTACGAGGATGGCAAATACAAAGATAGCGTTCCTGCCCAGGCCTTATCTAAGATAGATGAGCTTCACAGCTTGCTTATAACCTACTTCTACCACGGCGCGGATTTGGTCGTGAAGGAATGACCGCAGTTGCAGTAATCACAGGCGTTTTTGGCAGGCATGTTATGCAATTATGCATAGTAAGCGCAGATAATTGAAAGAAGGAATTGGAGAAAGTTTGGTGTAGGCGGGAGAAAATGTGTATCAGCTTTCACTAATGACAAATTAGTCAATTGCCTATATTTAAGGATTTCGCTTTGAAAGCTTTATAGAAAATCAGGCAGAAGACCCATGAAGGTAAGTTAATGGTTGCTAATGCTCTTCGCCAGTAGATATAGCAGAGATCCAGGTGCAATTGAAGGATCTTTTTAAGAAAAGGCTGATAAGGTCTCGAAGGCTGTGGTTAAAGAATCTTGTGAGGAAAAGATTCCATGAGCAAGACCCCGCAGTGGCAGTTCGATGAGGGCGATCATCCAGGCGCCGATTTCGATTCAGAGGCCGATATCTACGATGGGCAGATGGGCAAGGTCAGAAACGTCCAAGGGAAGATCCAGGAGATCTTGAGTTATCTGAATCTAAAACCTGATCAGGTAGTGCTGGAAATGGGCACTGGAACCGGCGAGTTTGCCCTGGCTGCCTCCAAGCTCTGCTCCAAAGTCCTGGCTGCGGATATTTCGGTCCCCATGCTGCAATATGCAGAGCGCAAAGCTAGGGCCCTAGATATCAAGAACATCGATTTCATCCAGGGCGGCCTTTTGACCTACGAGCATCGTGGCCCCAAAGTCGATGTCGTGGTCGCCCAGCTTGCCCTTCATCACCTGCCGGACTTCTGGAAGCAGGTGACTCTGCTAAAGATGGCCGATGTCATGAAGGTTGAGGGAAAGCTTTGCTTATGGGACGTGATCTACTCCTTCGATCCTCGGGATTATAGGAAGTTCTTTGATAGCTATCTCTCCAAGCTGGCAGAGGCCAAAGGCCAAGCCAACATAGACCATGTCGTGGCCCACGTCAAGAACGAATACTCTACATTTGATTGGATCATGGAGGGCATGCTAAAGAGGGCGAGGTTTCAGGTAGAGCTGTCGGAGTTTAAGAGAGGCTTCTTTGCTGTTTATGTATG
>CAZKWM010000034.1:10550-14256 GCA_964556405.1 uncultured Methanotrichaceae archaeon
TGCTGTTTATGTATGTACTAAGGTAGCATGAGATGAGCCTTCTTTGGATGAATTTATATCTGTTTTCTCCAAAGCTGCATTTGTAGGATTCATTGAATCGAATATCTATTACAGTGACTGCGATATCAGCTACGTTCGGCCCTGAACCAGGCAGATCCGAAGAAGATGGCCCTTCCTGCCATGAGATGGCTCACGGCGTCTCCCCTGCTCATAGGCGAGCCCAAAAAGGCCATCCTTCAGATCTCAGGTCCCATGATCGTGGCCATGCTGACCATGGCTGCCTACAATCTGGTCAATGCCATCTGGGTTTCAGCCATCGGCCCTGATGCATTGGCCGCGGTTGAATTCATCAGACCCCTGCCTTCAGGCTGGTCTCGTTAACTCGAAGAGTTAATGGGAGTGGCGATGTAGTCGTAAAAGGATGTAGAGTCCCTCCCTAATCACTTTCGCTCAGATTGACTATATATTCTTCGCAGTCTATTTCGTATTTCATGGCAGACTCCCCCTTAAGGTTCAAGCGCAAGCCATCCCCTCCTGGGGATGGTAGTTGACTCTTCTGGGAGCGAATTTATTTCAATCGGCTTCAAGGCAACGGGCGGTTTATGGCACTACAAGATCACTGATATGGGTTGACCTTCCGAGTGGACAGCAGTTAAGCAATAAAAAAGGGTTATCCGGTCTGATGCTCCCGGATATACCCGATGTAATCCCCTGAAGTAACATTCACCGTTTTGCCGACATACCTGACATTTGAGATATTCTTAAGAGATTCCACATCCTATACGCGCGGACCATGCTGGTAGCCTGCATAATCGAGCCACGAGTCTGGGTGTCCTATATTGGAGGTTGTCTTATTCTATATGTCATTATACTATCCATTGCGATAGATGACAACCAGACCTTCGAAGGATTTTCTCCAGCACTCAAGGACCTCCGTGAGGGGACATTCGTATCACTCGTCGGGAACGTGCGTGCTGCCGGTTCATCACTCTTATATAAATCAAGATGTTCAGTCTTGATAGCGGGATACATCTCACAGTACATCCGCCTAGGCCCAGTTCTGCACTATTTAAAAGGGCCAGAAAGCTGTGTTCATATCCAGTTCAATGGGACCCCCTTCTGGTATGCCTCAGGGATCCCTGTTATCCCTGCATAGAATGGAGCATAGCAAGTCTCAGCCGGAGCTGAGAAGCCCAGCCAGCTGATACCGCCGATGGCGTCTGGTAGCCTGTCCCTCGCCTGAGCAACATAAGAATATCCGCGTGGATTCGTGGATAACGTCCTGGGCCAGGCTCCGGGCTTGAGCACCCCTTGATACAATCGGTCGTGCTCATCGAAGGTATCCCAGTTTCTATATGGATTGCTGCAGGGTCCGCCCGCAGGTGGTGCGGTCGGATCAAAGGTTGTACCCTCATAGTGATCCCGGAATAGACCAAAAGCCCTTGTGATATTTAGAGGCTTATCTGGTACGATAGAGAAGGGGTACTTCTTAGTGAAGGATCCTTCTACATAAGTAGAGAGATTCAGCGAAGGCGCAAGCAGGATTTGAACGCGCCAAACCCTGCCCAGGGAATAATACGGATGGGAGTACTCACCGGTACTAAAGGCCTTGGTCCAATCCAGAGGGCCATCCTTTGGGCTCCACCATCCCATGGGCTCTGCGTCCCGAGAGATTTCGAGAGAATATTTGATCAGGGTTCTTTGAATCAAGTCCCTTTATCATGAACTCATTTGCAGCGACGACGATATCTCCGTTAGGGACCTTCTGAGCTACCCAGTATCCGCCTGTTCCTTAAGGAGTCCCTCCCCCCATCTCTATGACCCAGATCTCCTTTGGATCTCTGAATATGAGCGTCTCCTCTGTGCCGTAATATCCATACTTATCGATGAGAGTGCCGATCAGCTCCACTGCCTCTCGCGACGTTTTGCACCACTCCATGGCAATGTTGGACAGCTCTGTGATGTAGAAGACTCTCTTTCCAACCTCAGCATCAGGATGAACTTTAGCGTAATCAGTACACTTGCCTGATATTAGCTGGTGTTCGTTGATGATTCCATAAGAGCCTGTGAGATAGTCGTAGGTGTGATTCACTTGATCAATATATCCCAGGATGGTCTCATTCCCGAATGATGAAGAGGCATTGCCCCGAAACTCTCCTCCGCTGTTGGGATCATATGGGATCGGACGTTTGGACCCGGGTGTATGATTTTGAGCTGGAACGTAGCTCATGGTTACCATATCCTCTTTAATGGTCCCCGCCACATCACCAGGTCCAAAACCATCATTAGTGCGCCCTACGAAAACAGATCCATCGGATGAGGTCGATTTTGTCACTCCAAAGGTTGTACATCCAAATCCCGAGGGAGATAGGGCGAATATTACGCAAATAGCTAAAATCGTCCTAATCACTGCGCCATATGGCTAATTACTCTAGCGATAATAAGTAATTATCCCTTAATTTCGCAATAATGGCAGGTGCATAGTTTGAGGCCGGATAAGAAATGTAGAAGGCCGATCGATCTTGATAGATTATAGGGGTAATAAAATAAGCGCTAAACGTAGATAAAACTATACCAAATAATCAGAGATAGAGAGATAAACCCTCACAGGATTATCTCAATATCCAGCTCCTCGGCCAGCTCCTTGTACCTGTTCCTGATGGTAACCTCAGTCACCCCTGCCACGTCTGCCACTTCTCTTTGGGTTCTCCGGTCTCCGCACAGAATGGAGGCGATGTAAATGGCAGCAGCAGCGACGCCCGTAGGCCCTCGGCCTGAGGTCAGCTCCTTCTCGGCAGCCTGCCTGAGGATCTCTATGCCCTTGGCCTGGACCTCTCCCTTGAGATTCAGCCCCGAGCAGAACCTGGGGATGTAGTCTATGGGGCTTGTGGGCATCAGCTTGAGGGCCAGCTCTCTGGAGACGAACCTGTAGGTCCTTCCTATCTCCTTCCTGGAAACCCTCGAAACCTCCGCTATCTCATCCAGGGTCCTGGGCACGTTGCACTGCCTGCAGGCGGCGTAAAGGGCAGCGGCAGCTACACCTTCAATGGACCTTCCCCTGATGAGGTTCTTGTCCACGGCCTTCCTGTAAACCACGGCTGCTGTCTCCCTGACGTTCCTGGAAAGACCAAGGGCCGAGGCCATCCTGTCCAACTCAGATAGGGCGAAGGCCAGGTTCCGCTCAGTAGCGTTGCTGACCCTGATTCTCCTCTGCCACTTTCTCAGGCGGTAGAGTTGGGCCCTGTTCTTGGAGGATATGGTCTTGCCGTAAGAATCCCTGTTCCTCCAATCGATCATGGTGGATAGGCCTTTGTCGTGGATGGTGTAGGTCATGGGAGCGCCAACCCTGGACCTCTTCATCCTCTGGTCGTGATCAAACGCCCTCCACTCGGGCCCCTGATCTATAAAATTCTCGTCGATGACAAGACCGCACTCTGCGCAGACAAGCTCCGCTCTCTCGTAGTCGCGCACCAGTGTGTGGCTCTTGCACTCCGGACACTCGACTGTGAACTTCTCGAACTCATCTATCTTCTCTTTCTCTCTCTTGAGCCGGCTCTTCTCTCGGATCTTCTCCTGCTCAGTCCTCTCTATCTCTCTTATCTTCTCTATCTCTTCCACTTACCATCTCTCCCCGAAGTCTCGCCAACGTAGAGCTTCTTGCCGACGTGGACTGACGCGTCGATTCCTTTATTAAGCCGGACGACGA
>CAZKWM010000035.1:0-12999 GCA_964556405.1 uncultured Methanotrichaceae archaeon
CCTTGAAATGCCCATAGATCTGCCTTAGCAGGAAGCGTTGACGCCCTGGAAGGGGTCAGTATATGGACCCCACGTCCAAGAGCACATTGGTCAGGGCATCCAGGAGCCTTCCGGCCCCCTCGTACCCCAGGATCAGCTGCCTGCCGACCCCCACCCTGTCGGAGTTGGGCAGGCCCACCCTGACCAGAGGAATCTTCTCCTTCTTGGAGATCTGGCGGCCGTTGGAGCTCCCTACCAGGACGTCAACGCCCACCTTCTTTATCTCGGCATGGATATCCGAGAAGTCCACGCCATTTAAGACCCTGGACCTGGGCGATATCACCTTCACGGCCTCCACGAAGTCAGAGCTATTGGACCCTGTGGCAACGATAGCAGGGATTGCTCCAACCTCGCAGAGGAGCTTGGTCACTCCCAGAGCGATCTCGGTGTCGCCAAAGACCGCAGCCCGAACCTCGGCCAGATACTTGTGAACATCCACCACGGTATCCAGAAGCCGTCCCCGCTCCAGATCGTACTTCCTGGGAAGGCCAAGGCCCGTTAGCCGCTCCACCTCTCCGATAAAGAGATCGGTATTATCAAGGCCGATAGGCAGGGGCAAGGCTCTGTGAGGCACTCCAAAGGCTTCCTCCAGGTATCCCCCAGCCGAAGGCGTCTGAAATCTACCGCCTAAAGTCAGGATCTCCCTGGAGCTGGCCATATCCACCACATCAGCCAGGGGAGTTCCGCCCTCTGGAATCCTGGAGAACCTCTCAGACCTGGGACCGTCGAAGGTCTCCGATATGTCGGGGACCACAATGCCGTCGCATCCCCAGTCCTGCAAAAGCTCCTTCAGATACCGGACATCGGCAGGCGAGATCACTGAGCCCAGGATCAGGTTTATCCTATCACCAGGCGGTCCCCTGACTGCCAGGGCCTGGACTATGGCCTGTAGGGTCTTGGCATATCCCTCCTCGTGAGACCCAGAGTAGCTCGGGGTGGAGACGTGGATGATGGGCAGGTCTCTGGCCGAGGGCTCCTCCTGCCTGAACTCCCTGATGATCTGGGCCACGTCGTCTCCTATGGTCTCGGCCAGGCAGGTGGTGGCCACGCCTATGGCCTTGGGGCTGTATCCTGTCATAAGATTCTTCAAGCCCTTCTTCAGGTTGGCCGCACCTCCGTAGACGGCTCCTTTCTCGCTCAGGGCCGAGGAGGCGATGTCCACGGGCTCCCGGAAATGATGAGCCAAATAGAGCCTCATGTAGGTAGCGCACCCCTGGGACCCGTGAAAGAGGGGCATGCAGTCCGCTATCCCTCTGAAAGCCAGGACCGATCCCATTGGCATGCACATGTGGCACGGGTTTACAACCGAATAGCTCTCAGACATTTGCTCCAGCCTCTCCTGAGCTGACGTTCTGTTTTGACCTCGCATCGACGCTCCATGCCGCGGGGCTCGGCCGCTCCACAGGAAGCTTCCAGACGGGGCTGTTGATGCTGAGATCAACCTCCCTAGCAAAGGTTACCATGCCGTCGAAGCCCTCGAAGCTGGTGGTCCTGTCATGGTTGAAGTCGCAGAAGGCGATTCCCAGTTTATAAGATAGGAAACGCTCCTTCACTCCCGCCACCAGGAGATCAGCTTTTTGCTTTATCAGCAGCTCTCTCAGCTCAAGGGGATTGGCATCATCTATGATCACAGTGCCGTCCTTGACTATGCAGCTTATCTTCTTGTAATCGTCTCTATCTCCGGTCTGAGTGCCGATGATGACCACCTCCATGCCCAGCTCCTCAAAGCCCCTAACCAGGGATACGGCCTTGGCTGCCCCTCCCATGTAGATGGCAGCCTTCTTGCCCTCAAGCCTGGAACGGTGCCCTTCTATGGCGGGCTTGACCCTGGTAGTTTCCCGAAGGATTATCTCTTCGGCTTTAGCCTCAAGACCGAAGAACTTGGCCGCGGTTCTCATGGCCTGGGATATATCAGAGAGGCCAAAGAAGCTGATCCTCCTGTAAGGTATGCCGTACTTCTCCTCCATCATCTTGGCCAGGTGGGTCATGGAGCCACTGCACTGCACCAGGTTCAGGCGGGCCTTGGGTGCCCTTTGAAGCTCTCTGACCCTACCATCGCCGGTGAAGGCCGCTACTACCTCCAGCCCCATCTCTTCCAGGAGAGGCTTGACCCTCCACAGGTCTCCGGCCACGTTGTACTCACCTAGGAGATTGACGGATCTGGGCCCTGGCTCCGAATCCGAAGGCTCTCCTACCTCCATGAGATCCATGAGGGCCTGGCAGGCAGCCTTGTAGCCTTCGTTCTTGTTGCCCTTGAATCCCTCAGACCTGACGGGTATCACGGGAATTCCTAGCTCCTGAGTTGCGGTCTTGCATACGGCTCTGAGATCGTCTCCAATGACTCCAACAATGCAGGTGGAGTAGACGAAGACCGCAGGAGGATGGTACTGGGCCACAAGCTCCCTTAAGGCCCGGAATAGCTTCTTCTCACCCCCAAAGACCACGTCCAGCTCCTTCATATCCGTGGAGAAACTGGTCCTGTAAAGGTCGGGCCCCGAGCTGCTGGCTCCCCTGATATCCCAAGTGTAAGCGGCGCAGCCTATGGGCCCATGGACCAAGTGGAGAGCATCGGCCAGGGGGTTCAGGACGACCCTTGCCCCGGAGTAGACGCAGGCTCTCTGGCTTACTGCTCCAGCCAGGCTCTCATTGCTGCAGGAGAGGGCAGAGGCACCATCGGTGCCATCTTTTCTCTGGATGTGACCCTCCCTGCCCTCGAAGATTTGAATGACGCTCATATCACCTCAGAGGACCATCTCGAAGTTCGCATCATCAGAATCCCTATCCCTGCGCTCCAGAAAGGTGTTGCCTATAATCTCAACGAGGCGGGCGGCTCCGGCGTAGCCTACTATCGGGAAGTAGTGGAGGTTTGCCCGGTCGGTGATGGGGAACCCAACTCTTACTAGGGGTATATCCTCAGCCTTGGCGATGAGCTTGCCGTAGGTGTTTCCAATCAGCATATCCACAGGATGATTCTTGACCTTCTGGTGGAGGAGGAAAGTATCTCCAATCATGGCCTCGCACTCCGGCGCAACCTTCTGCACCTCCTCTGCGAACTTCTTATCAGGGGTTCCGGTCAGGGCAAAGACGGGGTTCATGCCCATCTCGACCAGGAGGCTGAGCATGCCTATCACCACATCCGGATCCCCGAAGATAGCAGCGCTCTTGGCGTGAAAGTGGATGTGGGCGTCGGTCATCATATCCACCAATCTGCCCCGCTCGTA
Organism: uncultured Methanotrichaceae archaeon; assembly: GCA_964556405.1. Taxonomy (GTDB): domain Archaea; phylum Halobacteriota; class Methanosarcinia; order Methanotrichales; family Methanotrichaceae; genus UBA114. The sequence continues at coordinate 3,261 of CAZKWM010000035.1, forward strand.
CTCCAGCTCCTGAGGTATAGTAACGCCCATGAAGCTAGATACGTTCATCACTAGCTCATCGGTGTTGTGTATGCCTATGGGCATGGGACCGATGATGGCAGGGATGCCAAACTTGCCTTTGAGCACCATGGCACCTGAAGCTCCGGCGGTCCTTCCAAGGGCTACTGTCCCCCAGGAGTTTCCTGCATCGATCAAGTCCTGGACCTTGGTCCCACCCGGCGGGTAGATGCCTCCTGATTCAGGGGTGAGAGGGGCGTCGAAGACGTCCGTGGTGTCCGGAAAGACGATATGTGGAATGCCCATCACCGTCAGGAGCCTCTTGATCTCCCTGATGTCCCCAGGGTCCACGAAGCCCGGTATCACATTGAGCTTGTCATTGGGCTTGGTCTTCCTGGGGAAGCTCTGGGCCAGGGCCTTGACAGCATTGTCGTATCCGGTGATGTGGGACCCCACGTAGCTTGGAGTGCTGGCTATGACCACCCTGACCTTCGGGTCGAAGAACTCCTCTTCCTTGATCCCTTCCATGAAGGACGAGACATCGTCCCCTATGGTCTCGGAGGAGCAGGTGGTGTTGATGGCCAGCACTTCAGGGTGGTAGATGTTGATGACGTTGTCCACGGCCTCCTTCAGGTTGTTTCTGCCGCCGAAGACCACCGAGTCCTCGGTGAAAGAGGATGTGGCGGCGAGGGTGGGCTCGCGGTAGTGCCTGGCCAGTACCATGCGCAGGTAGGAGGAGCAGCCCTGGGAGCCGTGGGTTATGGGCATGCAGTTGTGGATGCCCTTGTAGGCCATGATGGCCCCTATGGGCTGGCAGATCTTGGCCGGGTTTATGACCAGGGTCTCTCTAGGAGTGATCTCTTTGGGCGTGTAGTCAAGCATGGGTCTTTTCCCTCCAGGGAGGGGTTATGAACTTCCAGGTGGGGCTGTTTACGGACATGTCTATGTCCCGGGCGAAATTCAGGAAGCCCTCAAAGCCTGTATAGGGACCACTGTAATCGTAGGAGTGCATCTGCCTTGAGGGAATGTGCATCTTCTGGAAGACGTACTTGTCCTTGATCCCCGAGCAGAAGAGATCAATTCCAAGATCTTTCACCAGGCGCTCGCACTCGTGGTGAGTGTAGTCATCTATCATGACCTGGCCCTGCTTCATGTGGGGCAGCAGCCCCTCGTAGTCCATAAGTCTGGGAATCTTCTCCTTCTTTCTCTGGATCTCCTCGTTATCGTAAGGCGGCACGACGCCTGGCTCACGCTCGTAATGGATGTCCTCCAGCACCTTGGACCGTCCGGAGTGGACGAGGGTCGAGAGGGCCTTTCTACCTTCATAATCGTCCCTGTGGGCGAACTCATACCCGGCCACCACCACATCCATCCCTAAGGTCTCGAACATGTTCCTGACGTGGTGGGCGCGGGACCCTCCCACCAGGATCATGGCTCTCTTTCCCTGGAGTCTGCGCTTGTACATCTCAACGATGGGCTGAATCCGGGCCATCTCCTCGGCTATGACTGCCTCCGTCCTTCGGGTCAGCTCGGTGTCATCGAAGAAGACCGCCATGTCCCTCAGGGTCCTTATGGTATCTTCTATACCAAGATAGTTCACCTTCAGCCATGGTATGCCGTATTTCTCCTCCATCATTCTATTCGTATAATTGATGGACCTGTGGCAGAGCAGTATGTTCAGCTTGGCCCTGTGGGCTTTGGCGATGTCGTGGAAGCTGGCATCACCCGTGAAGGGGCTCACTATCCGGTATCCTACCCTCTCCAGGAGCTCCTTGATCACCCAGTAGTCGCCGCCGATGTTGTACTCGCCAAAGACATTAACGTCGAAGGGGCCTGGGTCCTCCAGCTCCTCGGTGCCTATGAGGTTATCCATGAGGGCATTGGAGGCTATGTGGTGGCCTGCAGACTGGCTCACGCCCCTATAGCCCTCACAGCGGACTGGGATGACCTTGATCCTCAGGTCATCCTGGGCCTTCTTGCATACCGATTCGATATCGTCGCCGATGAGGCCTATGGGGCAGGTGCAGAAGACCGATATGCACTCCGGCTTGAAGATGGAGTAGGCTTCCCTGATGGCCGCTGCCAGCTTCTTCTCAGCTCCAAAGACTATGTCCGTCTCCTTGACATCCGTGGAAAGACAGTACCCGGCAAAGCAGTCCCTGCCCTCCTCCGGTCTCATGAGGTTTCGGCGTGTGCCCCAGGTGAAGTAGGCGCAGCCTATGGGGCCATGAGTGATGTGAAGGATGTCCTTGACGGGGCCGAAGACCACGCCCTTGGACCCGGCATAGGCGCATCCCCTGTTGGTGAGGACGCCTGGGATGGTTCGCTCATTGGCCTCGATCCTCTGCTCCACCTCGCAGGCATCCTTGACCACCACGTGCTTCCTACGGATCTCGGTGGTCTTCTTGGGGAGTCCGTGGAGCATGCCCTCTATCACTTTCTTGCTGTCCTCTACAGTCACGGTTTCTCTTTGTGTGCCGCTCATGAGATAGCCTCGTTTCCTCTCGCCCCGGTCCTTATCCTCACAGCCTCATCCACTGGACAGACGAAGATTCTTCCATCGCCGAAGTTTCCTGTTCTGTTCACTTTGGTGATCACAGCCACCACCGCAGGCACGAACTCGTCCTCCACCATGAGGGAGATCATCCTCTTTGGGAGATACTTCATGCGCTTCTTATCTGACTGATCGAGCTGGGAGGGAGAAGGTATCTGCAGCCCCTTTTGCTTTCCCCGTCCAGTCACTTTATATGCGGTGATGGCGGGTATGCCTATAACCTCCAGAGCATCCTTCGTTGCATCCATCTTGTTCATCTGAAGGATGGACAGGACTTCTTTCATCAAAGCCCCCTGGTCCCAGTCCTTATGGTGTAGGCCTCATCGACGGGGGTGACGAAGATCTTTCCATCACCGATGTTCCCAGTTCTGGCGCTCTCCTCGATGATCTTCACCGCAGGCTCCAGATTCCCATCATCCACCACAATCATGAGCATGGACTTGGGCAGGTTGTCGTAAACCACGTTTCCGACCTTGATGCCTTTCTGCTTGCCCCTGCCGAAGACGTCCATCCTGGTCAAGGCTACAAAGCCCCCGGCCTCCAGGGCGTCGGCCACCTTATCCACGGTCTCGGGCCGTATCACTGCCCGGATCATCTTCATTCCACTACACCCCACTCGGCCATGACCTGCTCCAGCTCTTCGTACTCCATGGGCCTGGGTACCACGAACATCTCGTTCTCGTCCACGGCCTTGGCCAGACCCAGGTAGGCCTTGGCCTGGCTGGAGTCGGGGACGTATTGGACCACGGTCTGCTTGTGAATCTCGGACTGGTGGACCACGTTGTCCCTCGGGATGAACTGTATCATCTGACTGCCAATCTTCTCGGCGAAGTGGGAGACCAGCTCCTTCTCCCGGTCCACGTTCCTGGAGTTGCAGATGATGCCCCCCAGGCGAGTGCCCCCGGACTCGGCGAACTTCTGTATACCCTTGCAGATGTTGTTGGCAGCGTAGAGGGCCATCATCTCCCCAGAGGCTACAATGTAAATCTCCTGGGCCTTTCCTTCCCTGATGGGCATGGCGAATCCGCCGCACACGACGTCGCCCAGAACATCATAGAAGACGTAGTCCAGGTCATCGGTGTAAGCACCTAGGTTCTCCAGGAGGCCAATAGAGGTGATGATACCACGACCTGCGCAACCCACGCCCGGCTCAGGCCCTCCTGACTCCACGCAGCGTATTCCTCCAAAGCCTGTCTTCATCACGTCTTCCAGCTTGACATCGCCTTCCTTCCTCAGAGTATCCAGGACGGATGGCTGCTTCTTTCCGTTCATCAGGAACTTTACCGAGTCTGCCTTGGGGTCACAGCCTATCTGCATGATCTTCTTGCCCATGGTGGACAGAGCTGCGGTTAGATTCTGAGTGGTGGTCGACTTGCCTATTCCGCCCTTTCCGTAGATGGCTACCTGCCTCATGTTATGTTCTCTCCGTTCTCCGTATCCATTCAGACAAATAATGCGGGCTCATCGCCTTCCGCATCTTTTTCAACAGACCCCACATCGATCAAAGGAGGGCGATCGGGGCCAAAGCTGCGTTCGTTAATTCCGTGCTGGGCCCGTCCCAGAGGGGATAGGGCGATTTTCTTCTATAGGGCATACTGGGAGGAGCTGCCAGGCGCCTGAGATGGACCAGGCCCTTTAGATCTCCCAGGGATTTTGCAGGGAATATCAATCCTTCACCTCCAACATCCCGATAAGATTCGAGAATTATATTGAATTATTTGAGAACTGATCATAGATATTCATAACCATGATAAAAAATTAAGTGCTATTAAGTGTTATTAGGACTTTTGAATGAATATTGAGGAGAAGAAGGACAGAACAGACCACAATATCAAGCCCCATGCCAAGCCCAACATCAAGCCATTAAAACGCGTAGCCCAAAAAAAACCTTGAAGAAGGATCATGCACTCTCCGGCCTTGTCATCAGGGGCGCCTTTAAGAAGCAGGAACTTTCAGGGGATGTCAGAAGCCCCAAAGCTTGTACTTCCCAGCATCATCGCAACGGCCCAAAGGCACAAGGCCCGCCTGATCCATCGCATAGGTACCTCTATCCACATAACGCGCAGTCTCACTGCGAATAGAGCAGGTTTACAGATTTAAAGAGATAGTAGGCGAGAGATCGATGGAGGCTGGCCAGGAGGCCCAAAAAATTAAGCGCTGCCTAAGCCGACGCCTCAGGCCACCGCGCCGCAAGGATAATCTTGTACTGGCCGTCGTTCATGATAAGCTGGCCCTGGCCCACGAGGCTCTTTTCATGGTCGGTGATGTTTAAGGTGATGTGGCAGGCCACAGGGGCACTGCCCACAACAGCTGCAATCTCGGTGATTGGCCATTAGGGCGCTGACTTTCTGTGGTACACGCTGGTATCGGCTACCCTCAACAGAGGAAGGGCACTCCTCTCCAAGGTGGTTTGCAGAAAGATCCTGGCCCTCTACGGATGATGTTCTTTGGCGCCTACTACCTGAGCAAGATCGCAGGATGGACTTAAGGGCTGAAACTGCAGTCTAGAGATCGATAAAGATGTAAGGATGGACTACCGAGGTAGTTTAGGGGATTGAAATTGAAGGGAAATCCCCTAGGGCTCATCAGAAACTCATCCTTCATCTTCGCGATCCTCATGGCCCTGAGGCTCCTTTTTCCCGGCCCTCCCAACCACATGGAAGGCATCTTCATCCCTGCCCTTCTACTGGTGATGACCTTCTCAACGTTCGAGATAGAACTGAGGATTGACGGGACGGATGACTTGAAATGTGCCTTGGCGGGATTTGCCATAAACTACCTCCTCTTATCAGGGCTCATACTGGTCCGGTCCTCCTGGCTTGAGAATGAGGCCATGCGCGCGGGTTTTGTGATGATGGCTACCGTGCCACCGGCTGTTGCCATTATACCCTTGACCAAGCTTCTGGGAGGAGACCTGCGCATCGCCCTCTACGGCGAGACCCAATCCTACGGCGCAGCCCTTCTTCTCATGCCCGACATCATACTGGCCATGGCAGGAAAATCGGGTGTAGGCTTCTGGTACGTCTTTAAGGCGGCCCTGGTCACCATCCTCCTGCCCCTGATTCTCTCCAGGTTCATAGGCCGCCGCTAAGGCCTCGACCCCATTCCCCTCATAAACCTGGGCTTCTTAACGGTGATCTACGCCGTGGTGGGCCTGAATAGTGCCGGCCTATCCTGAAGAACCTGGAAGGCCTGGCCTGGATCGCAGCGGCCAGGACCTTTGGGTCAGGAGCCGTCATCTACACCTCGGCCCTTATCCTTGGGATTGAACCATCCAAAAGGACATCCTTAGCCCTATTCGGCGCCTACAAGAACCTGGGGCTGACCGCAAGCCGTCGACTTGGCTATCTTCGGTCACCAGGATGCGGTGCCTGCGGCGGTCTGCGTCCTGGCGGAGAACGGCTTCTACATCTTCCTGGCAGCCTTGCACAGGTTCAGCAGATTTATATGAGCCGAGATAGGGGATTAGATGGAGATATCGATTGTCACGCAGAGATGACCTGGCCTATTTTAGGTCGATATGGATTTACATCGGCCTTTCCGTGCTGCTCTTCATAGCCACCATCTTTATGGGGTACGCAGCCGCGAGCGCTGATTCAGAGATTGCATCAACCTGGCTCAATGAGATGGAAATGCTCAAGTGGATCATGGGCTTAAATCCCATGCTCATAATGCTCATCATCTTCTTCAAGAACCTCCTGTCCTGTGTGCTCTCGACTTTTCTTGGGATTGGTCTGGGGATCATGCCCCTCATAGTCGACACCTCCAATGGCTTCCTGGTGGGCATAGTCGCCTACAAGATCATGCACGCCCAGGGGCTCTTTTACCTCCTGGCGGGAATCCTACCCCATGGGATAATCGAGCTACCCTCGATCTTCATAAGCTCGGGCCTGGGCTTTCGCCTGGGCCACGTCCTGGCCCTCTCAATATTCGGCGTGAGGGTCGACCTCTCCGGAGAGGTCAGAAAGGCGGGCCACATCATGGCCTGGTGGGTAGCACCCTTCCTCCTCCTGGCTGCTGCCATTGAAACCTTTATCACCCCCATAGCAATATCCTTGGCCTCATGATCGATTCCAAGGTTCAAGCCGACAGCAAGCTTCCTCCCAAGGAGAACTTCAGCGAGTGGTACCATGAGCTCCTGAAGACGGCCGAGATCGTGGATAACAGGTATCCAGTAAAGGGCATGGCCGTCTGGTTCCCCTTCGGGTTTGCCATAAGGAAGAACACCTACGCCATCATCAGGGAGCTTCTGGATGTCGACCATTACGAGACTCAGTTCCCCCTCCTCATTCCCGAAGACGAATTCATGAAGGAGGCCCAGCACATCAAGGGCTTCGAGGATGAAGTGTATTGGGTAACCAACGGAGGCACTTCTCCTCTGGAGGTCAAGCTGGCCCTACGGCCCACCAGCGAAACCGCTATCTACCCCATGTTCAAGCTCTGGATCCGGTCCCACGCTGACCTGCCCTTGAAGGTCTACCAGATCGTAAACACCTTCAGATACGAAACGAAGCACACCAGGCCTCTCATAAGGCTCAGGGAGATCACATCCTTCAAAGAGGCCCACACCGTCCATGAAACCTGGGAGGAGGCCGCAGAGCAGGTGGAAGTCGCAGTCCAGAGGTACTCGGAGTTCTACAGGCGCCTGGCCATTCCCTTCCTGATAAGCAAGAGGCCTTCCTGGGATAAGTTCCCCGGTGCGGACTATACCAAAGCCCTGGATGTCATCATGCCTGACGGCAGGACCCTCCAGGTAGGCACTGCCCACCACCTGGGATCGACCTTCGCCAAGACCTACGGCATAGCCTACGAGGATCCCAACGGAGAGCAGAAGTTAGTCAACCAGACCTGCTACGGCATATCGGAGAGATGCATAGCAGCCCTGGTATCAGTCCACGGCGACGACAAGGGCCTGGTGTTGCCCTATGCTGTGGCCCCTATCCAGGTGGTCATCATCCCCATCCTCTTGGGAGACAAGGAGAAGGTTTTAGAGACCGCCCGTGGGCTCCGTCAGAAGATCTCTGAGGCGAAGATCAGGGTCGAGCTGGATACCAGCGATGAGAGGCCCGGCGCCAAGTACTACAAGTGGGAGATGAAGGGCGTGCCGCTGCGCCTGGAGATCGGCCCCAAGGACCTTCAGAAGGGCGTGGTCACCCTGGCATGTCGCGACGGCGTCAAGAAGCAGATACCCATGGACGACCTCCTGCCATCCCTGGCCAGGGAGGCTGAGGTGCTTCAGGAGTCCCTTTACAACAAGGCCAAGGCCTTTGCCGCAAGCAAGATAAAAGAGGTCTCCACTGTGGAGGAGGCCAAGGTCCAGGCCAACGAGGGAGTGGCCCTGGTGCCATGGTGCGGCTCTGTGGAGTGCGGCCACCATCTGGAGGACCAGGTGGGAGCCAACATGCTGGGAGAGCCCCAGTATCAGGATTTCTCTCAAGCGAAGTGCGCCATATGCGGAAAGGGATCCAAGGGCAGAACCTACATGGCCAGGCAGTACTGAGTACAGATTTCAAGAGAAGAAAAGGAAGACTACGATGAAGATATTGGTGGCCGAGTACGCCATTGTCGCCGGCCTTGGCGGCACCTTCATCCAGGAGGGGAGAGCCATGCTCTCTATCCTGGCCGAGAGCTTCCAGAGGTGCCGCCATGAGGTCCTTTACCCCACCTCCGGCCCCACCATCGAGGCTGGAACGCCTATCTTTCTCAAGGGCAAAGGTCCGGGGGATTTCAGGGAATTTTTGGCCAGGACTGAGGTTGATGCAGGTCTGGTTATCGCCCCTGATGGTTTATTGCCAGAGTTTCTGGAGGCTCTGGAGACGAACACGGCCAATTTAGGATGCCGCCCAGCAACTGCCAGGCTATGCGCAGACAAGCTGGAGTCCACATTAAAGCTAAAGGAGAGCGGCGTTCCTGTGGCCGATGTAGTCGATAAGCCTGCGATCTGTGGTTGCTCTAGGTATGTCATCAAGCCCAGGTATGGATGTGGTTCAGAAGGGGTGAGAATTACCTCCAATCCAAAGGCACCTGAAGGCTACGTTGCCACCAGGTACGTCGAGGGTATGCACCTCAGTACAAGCTTCATCGTAGGTGACAAGTTTTTGCCCCTGACCGTCAACCGGCAGCTCGTCGTGTTTGCAGGGGACGGCGTAAGCTACAACGGCTCCCAGGTACCTTATGACACGCCCCGCGCTGAGGAGATGTGGGATGTGGCCAGGAGAGCTTCTGAGGTTTTGGGTCTGAGGGGATATGCCGGGATCGATATGGTGGTCGGGGATATGCCGAGGGTCGTGGATGTTAACGCCAGGCCAACTACATCGATGATCGGGATTTCTAAGGTAATGAAGGAAGAGCTGGCGGATCTTATATTGAGTGCGAGATTTGGAGCGCTTCCGGCAGAGGCTAGAATTGAAGGGCACATAATCTTTACGAAAAAGGATTTCTGATCTCCTTCCACGACTAAATCCTGTGGAGTCCTGATGTTATCTGAATCAAGCTAGAGCATCTTCAGGGGAATCAGTTCTCCCTTCCACAACATTTCTGTCTGCCGTAGATCTGTCTGCCATCATAGACTCCTCAGATCAAAGATTCCCTTTGGATATCTAGGTGACAACTGTGCTTGGTTGTCCCGAAGGAGCGAACCCTGTAGCACTAAATACTGAAGTTGCGTTGAAAAGCAACCAGTAAATCAGTCGTGAAGTTATTGTGTTTGGATGCTCCGCTCCTTTTACTGGTAAAATAACATAAATGGGTCTTGTATCAAGGCATGCCCTTCAGATGCTATATACAAAAACACAAAAAAGCTGCATGAGCAAGACCTCATATTTCTTTCTTATACTCTGCCAGGTGGGCGTTAGGCAAGAAATCTTGCTCTTTATCGTTTCCTCTTATGTTCTCCACGTCGTATCCGGTTTCCTTGGAGATCTTCGATTCAGGAACCCAGACTATTCGATCTTGCTCATATGTTCTGCCCGTGGAATAACATCTAACCATAGGAGCGCCTATATATTCTACTCGCCTTTTGCACAGAGGGCAGATGGCCACCTCAAACTCACCCTTCTCGTTTTTCCTTCTGGTAGACATAGTTTCCTCCAGCTCCCCCTCAGCTCTCTCCTTGAAGGGACCAATTTCTTGGGCTGCCAGGTGGGCGTTAGGCAAGAAATCTTGCTCTTTATCGTTTCCTCTTATGTT
>CAZKWM010000035.1:13099-14196 GCA_964556405.1 uncultured Methanotrichaceae archaeon
TTTCCTCCAGCTCCCCCTCAGCTCTCTCCTTGAAGGGACCAATTTCTTGGGCTGCGGCTTCGAGTCTGTCTCACACTATTACACAAGCACGGCAATTTAAGCCATCTATATAATTGTTATATATACATTCTTTGGCTATGATCTGAAACTCATCGGAAATACACTAGAAGATATATCGGAGTACGATGAGCCTCTGCCTAGAATTAAAAGTTGAGTACTCCAATTAATAAAATAAGAAACTTCATATAACAACATTAGCTCATCAGGCAATATGAGATTTAGCGCTCGGATAGTATATTTATTAATCCTAACAGGCATATTTTGCAAATATGCGAATGCTTTGGCGAATACCGAGCTCCAGGAAGGGCCTTTAGTCAAGAAAGTAGATCACATTGTCGTCCAGACCGATGATCCAAAAGGGCTCTTCGACCTGATGGCAGAGACCTTGGGCCTGCCGGTGGCCTGGACCCTGGCAGTTTACCCCGGTTTTTCAACAGGGGGCATTCACGCGGGCAACGTGAATATCGAGCTCCTAACTTCGGCGAATCCAAAAATGCCTCAAAGCATGGCACCTTATCAGAAGCGGAATCCTGAATTTTCGGCATAGTCTTTGAGCCCACCCTCTGGGAGAGAACACCTCAGAGCTGAAGAAACTGGGGGTTGTGGGTCGATCCAGTCCAGCCTGAGCCTCTGCACACAGGGATCCACAGATCAAATACCCTAGTGTGGACCCACGTCATGCTGAACAGGCTCTATGGGGATGATTACATCGTCTACATCGTGGAATATACCCAAAAGAAGCCCTCCTGTTATCCAGGAGGTTATCCAATATCTCGTGACCCTTGGTAACGGGCTTGCTATCGGTAAAGGAAATAGTAGTGGGGATGACGGATCTCAACAGAACCAGAGGTGCCTAGCAGAGGTTCCTTGGGCCAGCCAACGATGCTAATACAACTTTTGCCAATACAACAGTCCTAGATACATGGATAATAGGTGCGGGCCCGGCTATTGGCTTGGTGGAAGATTGTGACTTTTTCTCCGGCCTAAAGGCCAGAGCTTCCTATTTCATCGATCTGACGCTTACCTGAACGCGCGTT
>CAZKWM010000036.1:0-11039 GCA_964556405.1 uncultured Methanotrichaceae archaeon
TCGCTGCCTTCTGCGTTTCCAGGCCGTAGGCATCTTCGCCGGTCTGGTTCTCAGTGCTAAACAGCATCTATAGCCAGAATCGAGTGACTAGCATGGCAGAAAGCAGGGAAAATCTTGCCAATAGCTACTGTTTACCTTATGCTATGGATAAGCGTAAGAATGATGCTTCAGATCAGGACTCAGTGGTTCGTTGCGACGCCCCATAACCTCTTTCTTTGCTATAGGTTTTGGCCTTTCTGAGATTAAAAATATAGACTCAGAGCCCAGTGGCGCTAGCCAGCTCGATGCTCTTGGACCTATCGTTATTTCCATCTACCAGTACCACGATGTTTTCGTGATTCCAAAGGTAAAGGAACCTCAAGCTATTCTGCCTGGCCGAGTCCCTGATCTCCGTTGAGTTATGCCCGTTGATGATGGCACTGCTGAACCTTGAGATCCCTTTGTAAGGCGGCTGCTGGAACCTGGACTGGGCCTTATAGTTGTCAATGGCTACCTGGGCATGGCTGGCATCCTTCAGGGATATCATGGTGATCTTGGAATCATATCCCTGACCCATGGGTGCCCATTGGTATATGCCTATTACTGCCTTGGCTGGGCCTATGTCCTGGGCCCCATAGAATTTGCTTATATCCTCGGTCATATTGACGCCCTTGGTGGAGGCGTCCTGGGTGGCCAGGAGACTGAACCCTTCAGGCAAATTCCTGGCGGGCATCATTGATACAGATATATCTCCGGTACCGTAAAGCGCAAATGATGCGCCTTTATTGTTGTCCTGGGCTATGCAGCCTGAGGCTGCCAGCAGAGCACAGGCCGCTATTAACAAGTAAGGGGCTAATTTCGGCTTCATGGCATTATCTTCTCCTTCTGGCTCCTCTCTAAGGTTCTCTCTTTGTTTAAATTGGAATTATAACTGAGTCTTTATCGAGGTAGGTTCCATGGGTTTCATAGATTCCACAGGATTCCGTAGAATTGATAGAGTGAAAATAGCTACTTGGACTCAATAGTGGCTTCCTGGGCCATGATGTTCACTTCGTTCAGGATACCAGGCACCTCTTTGGCCTCACCCAGGATTCCCTCCAGGATTACCTTGCCGTCGCGAGGCACCATTCTCACCACGCCCTCCATGACCTTCTCTCTCTTACCTCCGGCCACGGTGTAGACGGATAGCTCGCACATACATCCTCCAAGACGCTGATCTGTTATCTTTCTGTTGATAGATGTTAGCGGGCCCGGCGGGACTCGAACCCGCGACCCCCGGGTTAGAAGCCCGGTGCTATGTCCTGGCTAAGCCACGGGCCCGCATATAGGGGATTTTAGTCTAGCCTCCCCTAGATGGCTGCTGGCCTAACGAGTTTCTTATCTGCTCCTGGAGCTGGGTGAACCTGCTCTGGATCCTCTCTTCTTGCTTGGCCATGGTTTTGAGCCGGAGGTCCATCATGTCCTTCCTTTCCTTGAGCTCCTCTACCAGCTTGGCCTTCTCAGCCTTGATAAGGATCTCGCCTACGCTCTTGTATATAACGGCATCGTCTGGAGTCTTCTCCAGCTCTTTTATGGCCGCGTCCGTCTCCCTGTTCAGGCCCTCAATCTGGCCCTTCTGGGCCATGACCGCTTGGGCCTGCTGCTGCAGCTGCTGAAGCTGAGCAAGCTGGTTTTGTACCTGCGGGGGCAACTCTCCACTCATGCGCTCACCACCTCTATTGCTATCATTTCCATGGCAATCTTGACCAATCTGACCCAAGTGTTTAAGGCAGCCCTGAGGGACCCGACGTCGTCCCCCTCTATCGTCAGCTGGAGGGCCTTTTCACCGAGCTCCAGGCAAACCCTGGACTTAGGCAGGTGATCCTCGGTCTCGGGCAGGAGGGCCTCGTAGATGGGCCTCGGATCCTCCATCTCCAGAATAACCTCAGCCGATCCCTTCATACTTTGAGCCTCATGATAGGCACTCCCTCATCCACAAACTCGATCGATCCGGGCGCTGCAATTATGGCTCTGAGGGCGGGTCCATCTGAGGTGTCCAGGTCAAAGAACCGAGCCACAGGCATTGCCTCCTCTTTGATCCCCTGGACTACGGGCACCATCTTCTTCAGGGGCTTTTCTTTCGGCTCTCCAGAGAGGTCGAAGTTCATGACGATCTCTTCCTCGGGAGTGCGCTTGACGATGCCCTGGGGGTTGCCGTGGTTCTCCACCACCACCATCCAGGTCTCATCGTCCTCCAGGCTCCGCTTGCCCCGATTAACGTAGGAAAGGGAGAGGAATCTGGCCAGGGTCTTGGCGACCCTTCTGGACCTGGCTGACGGCTCCCGAGAGGTTGTGACTATCATCTCGGCATCAGACTGCCTTGAGCCTCTTTACCGTGGTCGGCCTCTCCTTCATGAGGATCCTGTGACCGCAGTAAGGGCACCTGATGCCGCTGTACCCGTAATCTACCTCTACAGTCTTCTTGCACCTGGTGCACCGGTATGCCATTTACTTAGCCTCTAGGCTCTTTCTTACAGAGCGTAGAACCGTCTTGCCTATGGAGGTCTCGGGTATGAAAGTACCTCCTGCGAAGGTGTATCCACACTTGGCGCAGCCCCAGATGGCACTGCTGATCCTGCTCACTCTATTTCTGCCGCACTGGGGGCAGTCGTAGACGGCGTGGGTCTTCTCTTCCAGATCCGCGACCAGCTTTCTGGACTTCCTTCCGTACCTTGGACCAAAACGAGCAGCAGACCTGCTCTTTCTTCCTTTTCTGAACTGAGTTACCATAACTTACACTTCCAGGAACTTCTCCCGGATTTCCTTAGCATTCTCGCCTGCTATATCAACGATGTGGTGGATCTTCTCCGGGTTTAATACTCCCGTACCGCTCTTCTGGAGCCCACAAATGGACCCATCGGCGGTGGTAATAACCGTCAATCTGCTGTTAGCTATCGATTCCTCATCGCTGTCGGGATCGAACATCACCACGTCCCCAAACTCAATGGCCGTGGTGGCTATGGGCAGATCTCTGATAGGCAACGGATGATCCTCGCCGAGGCCGAACTTGCTCGCGGGGACCTTGGTAGAGAGCAGGGCCGCGATGGCTCCCAGGCTCGAGGCGTCTATGAGATTGCCGCAATCATCCAGGATGTGAACGTCTATAAAGATGATCCAGACCTGCTTTCCGGGGGTGATGCATAATGCTTCAAGGTCCACTGCCTTGGACTCACGAACTCCACGGTCCACGACCCTGGCAAGCTCTATGCCCGTCTCATTGGGCGGGCCAGGCTCGAAGGTCGGGGAGGCCAGGGGAACCAGCTCGGCATTGGTGATGATGACGCCGCGATTGGGCGAGTCAGGGAAGGGTTCGCCGGGCTGCATCTTTATTCCAACCAAAACCTGGCTTGAGCCGAGCTTGACGCGGGCAGAGCCCTCGGCCTTGGCTATGACACCTCTCTCTATGGATATCTCCCTGTACTGGTCAAAGTACCTGCCGTCGGCTCTGGTGCCCTTCAGTATCATGTTATACAGGTAGTCCTTTCTGATCTCCGAGAGGACGCTACTCATAGCACTTCAGCCTCCTGAGGCTGTTCTTGGTCAGTAATGATCTCGGGCTCCATCTGGTTGTACTTGTCTATGAGGGCCTTTCTCTGGACCTCGTAGACCTGCCTGCACCCTCCCATGGCCATGGCCAGGGCGGTCTTGAGCTCCTCCGGGGTCATGTGCCCGTCCATCTGCAGGAGGGTTATCTGGCCATCGGGGGTCATGGCTATGGGCATGTCTGCCTCGCCGTAGTTGTCCTCCTCCTTCATAGGATCAAGGACTAACTGACCATCCACCTTCCCTGCCGCGCAGGAGCTGATCATGCTTTTCATAGGTATTCCGGCGTCGGCTAACGCGACAGACGCCGCGTTGATGCCTGCAGTCCTGGTGCCGGCGTCGGCCTGGAGGACCTCCACGAAGACATCTATCACCGATCTTGGGAAGTAAGATGTGAGGATCACAGGTTCTAGAGCTTCCCTGGATACCTTGGAGAGCTCATAGGATCTCCTGTCGGGCCCAGGCCTCTTCCTCTCCTCCACGGAAAAGGAGGCCATGTTGTACCTGTACCTGACAATGGCCCTAGTGACCTCCTGGAGGTGCCTTGGGTGTACCTCCCTCGGGCCGTAGACCGCAGCAATAACCTTGTTTCCGCCCATCTCTATGTAGCAGGAGCCGTCAGCTCTGGTCAGGACACCTACCTCAATCTTTAGGGGCCTAAGCTCGTCCGCCCTCCTGTCGTCCAGGCGCAGCCCATCTTTGAAGAACGTAATGTTTGCGTCGTTTTCGCCCATACAATATCAACTTCTGGCTCTCTTCTCTTGCTTTAGGTAGTCGATGACCCTGTCGGTGAGGCCGCTGGTGTGAGCCTCCTTCTCTATCAGGAGAATTGTCTTTAGGGCCAGGTCCATGTCATCGGCGCTCCCATTGATCCAGATCCTGCCGTTTTGGCCGACGAATATATTGCAGTTTAGCTCCCTCTTCAACATGCTAATCATGGAGCCTCCCTTGCCAATCAGCCTTGGGACCCTGGTGTGACTGATCTCAATCACCCTCCCAGTCTTTAATACTCCCAGCTTTCTGTCGTTGAGGGTCAATTCGACCTTCATGGTGGAATCGACGTCCTTTACCCTGGTCATGATGGATGCTCCAATCCTCAGAATCTTGGACATCTCATCGGACTCGACCCTCCTGGGATACTCTGATACGTGGAGGAGACCGTCATAGGGCGAATTGACATCTATGATCCAATTGGAAAAGGTCACGTCCTTGACTATGCCTATGACGCTATCGCCGGAAGAGGGCACATACTTTCCTGCCAGGGGTATGACGTTGATCTTATCCTTGAAGTTCGCCAGGCCGTAGAGGAGGGAATAGACCTTCCCGTCCTTGACGAACGTCCCCTCTCCAGATCTTTTGGCTTCCTCGGAGAGGAGATCTCCTGGTATGACCACCTTTCTGTCCATGCGCCCATCCCCACGGATCTCAATGCTTAAGTAACTTCGTCTCGGCCTCGCCCTTGGTCAGCCTATTGATCAGGGAATAGAAATCATTTTGAAGCCCCGCGGGTATCTTCACCACGCCTACCCAGGACCCGTTGTTCTGCCAGGCCTCCCTAGTGACCTTGCCAAAGGCAGCGATCTCGCCATAGGACTTGGGGGCATAGGCAGGAGGGATTTTCACCGCCACCTCGACCTCTTCGAACCTTATGGGTATCAAAGGCCTTATGGCCTTCATGGCTTGGGTTACCAGCTCATCTATCGACTTGGAGGGATCGATGTTTACCCTGGCCTCGGTCATGGCCTGATCTATCCTACCCGGTGGATGAGGCGTCTTGGTCTGAGGGTTGATGGCGTTGGCGGCTATGAACTGTATAACCTGCCTCCTCTTGGCCTCTATGAGCTTCTTTCTCTGATCCGCGGTGAGGCTTATCTCGCCCTTCTTCAGGATCCTGTCGGCTATGACCGGAACTTCTGTGGTGCCGAAGGCCTTGACCAGATCCTCCTCAGAAGATCTGTCGCCACGGCTGGCATTCTCGAAGATGTCTTCCACAGCCAGGATCTCCTCCAGGTTGATGCTCTCCCCCCTCCTATAAGCCAGGGCACCGTCGGGATCCACCAGGATCTCGAAGGTGCAGCCGTGAGTCTTCAGCCTGGCAGGAATTGCACCTTCAAGCCTTACCATCTGCCGTTCACCCTCTAACTTTCACGCTTCTCGCTACCGCCGGTCTGGGAGCCCACCAAGGCCTTCATCCTCTCGACGTAAGAGGCGACCTCCTGCTCTCCTAGCTTGTGGAACTTCTTATCCACGAGCTTTATTATGCCGATCTCGGTGGTGGCAGCCTCGACCTTTCCCTCGGAGGCCCTGTTCAAAGCCTCCAGGCCCAGAAGAACGGCCTGGTCCATGGTGAGGTCCTCTCTATATCTATCCTCGAAGACTTCCATCACAGCCGACCTTCCGGCTCCGATGCCCGTGGCCTTGTATTCCAAGAGGGCTCCGCTTGGGTCGGTCTCGAAGAGACGGGTCTTATCTTCCTCAGCACCAATGATTAGAAGGGCTGTTCCAAAGGGCCTGACACCACCGTACTGGGTGTACTGCTGCTTGAAATCACAAATCTTTTTGGCCAGGGTCTCTACGCCTATGGGCTCATCGTACATGAGCCTGTTGATCTGGCTCTCCACCCTGGCCCTGTCTATGAGAACCCTGGCATCGGCCACCAGGCCTGAAGTGGCTGCGCCTATGTGAACATCGATCTGGAAAATTTTCTCTATAGATTTTGGCTCCATGAGCCTACTTGTTATCCTCTTATCTACTAGAACTGCAACTCCATCCATCGCTTTGATCCCAACTGCGGTGGTTCCTCGTCTAACTGCCTCACGGGCGTACTCCACCTGGAAGAGGCGCCCGTCAGGGCTGAATACAGTTATCGCCCTGTCGTAACCCATCTGCGGTGCCATCTGCATCTACATATCCTCCGCGCAAATCAAAAGAGGTCAGTCCCAAATACCTGGTATCTGATCCTTTGACCCTACAGGGGTCGTCCGGACAAAGATCGATCTGGCGGCCGTGGACATGTACAATCCGCCCAGATACTTCTTCTCGCTCGATTCTTCTTCCGTCGCTATCAGCACTTATTAAGCTCAGTCGCGGTATATACTTTTCTGTGGCCCCCCGGATGGTTCCAGAGACGCCTATGACTCTAACGGCGGTCCTTACACCTCCAACTGAGTAAACCGTGGATAAGGCCGCCCTACTCTCCTCGATCTTCAGATGGGAGCATCTTATGATTCCGAACTTGCCATCGAAGCCTATCAGCTTGAGCCTGTTTCCGGCAACACCTGCATCCCCGTAAAGGGAGACGTGGGCAGAATGAATCTCTGCTGACAGGTCCACTGACCTTAAAGCCTCTTCGGAATCCACCTCTATGGCCATGTACCTCCTTCTCTTGCGAAGGACGGGAAGCCTGGACCTCAAAGGATCTCTACCCCCGGACTTGCCCAGGACTTTCTGTTCTTGTCCAGTATTCTCAAGGGATACAAGAGGGACTCTTTGGCCTCGGAGGTCTCGAATCCCACCACTTCTGCCAGGGCTATGAGATCTCTCGGAGTTCTTAAATCCAGGTGAGACATAGCCCCTGAAGTAATTACTGCAGGGACCTCGAACTTCCTGATCAGGGTGAGATTCCTCCTTACGAGCTCCATCCAGCGGGACCTGCTGGCGCTCCTCAGGCACACCATAGGGCTCAGGTCAAATCCTATGGCTACATCGTTCTCCTGGGCAGCCTTGACCAGTGGGATCCCCAGGGCCTTTCTGCCCTCCTCAGGGTGGACCAGGAGGTCGACGCTTGGGTCCTCACAGGCCGCCCTGTTAACCTCCTCGGAGCCGCCGTGGACGGCTACAAAGGGATATCTGGTCCTGGCTGAACGGGCCCGGCTGTGGAGCGCCTTGGCGTTCTCAGCCATGACCTCTATGCCCATGACTACCTCCATGCCCTGGATGGAGGAGGCGGCCTCGGGCATGAAAACCTTCTCAAAACCGGTATGGTTGCATATAATCAGGCAGCCAAAGCCCAGACATCTGGCCTCCAGGGCCAGCCTGCTCGGGGAGTCGGAGCCTTCGGGAAGAGAGTGGACGTTACCCTCGCAAAAAAAGCTCATAGCAGCTCTCCGACTACCCTGACCGCCTCTTCGTACCTGGCAGGGTAGGACTCCACCAGGGCTGTGACAGCTATGGCGTCCTTGGAGTCCGTAAGTCGGACGATGCCCTTGTAAGCCGCCTGCTTATCCAGGCGCAGATGGAACTCGGTCCCCGAAATCCTCTCGGGCACCTCTCTCCTGAGCCTTTGGAGATCCTCTTTCGGCAGCTGCTCTTTAAGCATCTGGAAGAAGCTCAGGCCCTCTCTTTTTCTGAGGACGGCCTCCAGGATCTTCATCGGGTTTCCGAAGTAGCCCTCCACCGGGGTTACAAAGATGATATCCAGAGGGACGAATATGGCGAGGGCCTCTTTGATCCTCTCCTCGTCCTCTGTGGCTGCTGCAAACACCCTAAAAGTTACTCTGTGGATCACTTACCCTTACCGTCGTGGGCCCTGATGCCGGGGCGCGTCTTCTCAGTGCCCTTTCCTCTGGTGGTCAGTCCGCGACCCTTTCTGCCGGCGCTGGTCTTGCCGCGCTCGGCCCTGCCTCTATGGGTGCTGTTGCATACCCAAGAAAGATCCTTGTCGGAGACTATGGCCGGATGATGGGGGTCTACCATGATGACCTCGTACCACTTGTGCTTGCCGTCCTCGCCAACCCAGTAGGAGTTGAGAACCTCCATGTTCCTGAACCTCTTGCTGGCTCTCTCCTCGGCTATGCGCTGGATGGACTTGGCAGCAGTGATGGCGGTGACGCCCATCTTGCTGGTCGCCCTGTTCCGCTCGTATCTGGACTTGTTCAGGCCGCCGCGCCTTACCTTGACCCTGGCTATGAGGAGGCCTTCCTTAGCCTTGTATCCAAGAGCCCTCGCCCTGTCCAGGCGGGTGGGCCTGTCAATTCTATGAACCGTCATCTCGCGGCGCCAGTCTCTGAGCCTATCCTGTCTTAAGGCACCTACATAGCTCTCCCTCGGAGACGACCAGGCATCGCCGATATATGAGTAAAAAGACCTCATCTTTGTCTCACACCTTCTGGTTCAACCTACAAGGTCACATCCCAGACCTTCAAGAAAAACCCACTCATACCAGATAAAGCTTTTCTTGAAGCTTCCAATGGTCTCCTAGAAAAGCTCTGACAAAACCATTCTTCTGGGCCGGGATTCGCCCTTCAGTATAAACTTGGGCCTGATCCTAGCCCTGTCCATGAAGCCAGTCAGAACCACCGATCTCTCACCCTTGGATTCCATAAGGGACTGTAATTCTGCGGCCTCTTCATCCGTGAGCTCTACGTAGCCCTCTTTGCCCGAGTCCCAGTCGAAGATCCTGGCTAGGCGCGAGGTCTTGACGACCCTGCTGGACCCAAGGACCTCGCCAGCGGCGCTTTCCACGGGACTTGAGAAATCCCTGCACCGCTCCTCAGGATCGCAGTACCCGAGGCCCTCCAATCCCAGATTAGGATAGCCCTTGCTCTTCTTGCGGATGGTATCGCACTTGGGGCAGTGGAGCTTTCGGTACCAGCTGTCGAAGACCTTCTCAGAGACCTCAAACCTGGAAGCCACCTCATTCCATAGCATCCTTGCCTCCTCATCCTTCCATCCTGCCTGGCCCAGGAAGGCGGCCAGGGTGGCCAGGGCTCTGTGCCTTCCGGGAAGGGGCCCGGCCCTGGCCAGAATATTCCTGATGCAGTGCGGAAATCTCTCCGCCAGAAGGGGCTCCGAGGCTATCCACAGGGTCATGTCCCTGCTCTCCACCCCAAGTACTGAGACAGGGATCTCCTGTCCGACCTTGGGCCTGGGTCTATATCTCGCTCTCATTCCCTTAGAAATGACCCCCTTTGAAGTAAGCTTGAGTCTCCTGCTTGGGCTTGGCAACCTGAGGTATAGCAGCAACACCTTTCTTGGCCTCGCATTCCATCCTCTGGCCAAGGATGCACTTCCCGGATCTCAGGCCTCCCAGAGGGTTCTTGGGAGTTCCCATGGAGTTCATGCACCTGGCCATAACTGCTGCGCCTCGGGCAAGGCCATCGTCAACGAAGACTATATTCTTATCGGGCTCGTCGTAGAGGTTTAACTTGCCAATCTCTTCCAGGATGAGGAATGGTTTATTTCCGCTGATGCCGGCCCTGCCAGTAACTCCTAGAGCGGTCTTCTTATTAACAATTCCCTCCTCGATTCCGACCTCCACCAGCCTTCTGGCTATGCGGGCGCTGACGATGTCCAGGACGCCGAAGAGGGTCTTCAAGCCCTTGGACCTGTAAATCTCGCCGCCAATATCCGAGAGCTTGCACAGATCACTCCCATTGATGCCCACGTCGCAGCCTATGAGAACCACGTTGTTCTTGGCTGCAGCATCTGGGCTTACGGGCACCAGGCCGTATTTGTCCCTGGAGGAGGGCACTTTCTCCACGCTTACCAGAGCGTCTATCCTATCAGCGTACTTTTTTGCCTCGGGCCCGTAATCGGCCTTGATCTTGGGATCGAAGATATCCAGGGTGGCTCCAGTCTGCTTGTTCACCAGGCCCGTCCCCTGGACCACGGCGTCGGGGATGGCACCAGCCAGGCCGCAGAGGTTGCCTATGGTCATGGAGTAGGGAAGCTCATCGCTGGTGACCCTTCCATCCAGGGTGGTGCCGAAGTCCATACAAAGGCAGGGATTCCTGAAGTCCACATCAGTCCACTTGCTCCCCTCCTTGATGCCAGCGGTGGCAAGCTCGCCTTCCATCTCGTTAGCCACCACCTCCACGCCTGTGGAGCCTTGGGGTGGATAGACCGAGGCCACGGCGCCGTTGAAGATCACCTTCTCTATCAAAGAATAGCGCTTGAACTTCTCAGGGATGTTGTGGATGGACATGGCTGGGGTCATGAGCCTCGGCGGCACGCCAGCCATGAGGCAGCCTTGGGCCAGGGCCAGAATGAAGGCTCCTATCTGATCTGGCGAATCCAGCTCGGCCACAACACCAGTGGACCTGACCACGAAGTTCAGATCGGTCTTTATATCCAGCCTCGCCCTTTCGTGGCTCTCCAAAAGGGCGTTTTTGACCAGCTCGGCTATGGACTCCTTGGTCAGGGGCGTGCTGTTGATGGTCCTGGCAAAGACTTCCTCCCCTGGTTTTGGCTTTCGGACGTCCCTGGTCATCTTGATAGTCTTGTTGACTATGTACGTCTTGCCCGTGCCCATGTCCGTGGCGGTGAGGATGCTCTTGGTTGTAGTGTTTCCAACCTCGACAGAGGCAACTACGAAGAAGGATTTGCTCTTGAGGTCGAGGTAGCTCACCGGGGGGCTTTCTGCTACGCGCGGTTTTGCTTTCGATTTAAGGAAACGGCCGAAATCCATGATGCGTAGGAACCGCTTCGAGACGATAAAAGCTTTGGGTGACGCCAAAAATTTCTATTGATGCTTTAAA
>CAZKWM010000036.1:11139-13856 GCA_964556405.1 uncultured Methanotrichaceae archaeon
AGAAAAAATAAGGCGCTAAGGATTCATGATCTCCAGGTTGAAGGACTCGGCCAGGACCTCGGGATTCAGCCTACCTCGGACAAAGGTCCTCCTGGATTTGAGATCGTTCACCGTCACCTTGGCCGGGGCAAAGACGTTGTGATCAACCTTGAAGAAGTCGAAGCCCGCATCTTTAAAGGTCTTGTAGAAGGGCTTGCCGTAGTCCCTGGAGGCCTCGGAAGGCATGCTCTTCAAGAACTGCTGGAGCTCATCGACGTTGGGATAATCTACGGTGTAGTAAGTCTCTCCTCCATAGATGATGGCGTCGTTGGAGGATCCCATGCACATGGTGGCATCGCCGACGATGGGCGAGATCGGTGCCCTTCCCCAGCCGCTCTTGATGGTATTTATGTCGAAGCCCGAGGTGAAGAGCTTATGGAGGCCCGTCTCCACCACCCTAGACGAGACCTGGACCAGGCCGGCCACAGAGTCCGTGGAAGCCACCGCCAGGCGGAGGTCGGCAGGATCTATACCTGTGCTCTCGGCGATCTTGGCCGAGACCTTGGCGTCGGGGATTTTATTGGACTCCAGGACCAGGACGCCGACATCGGAGTACTGCTCAAAGCCCATCTTCTCGTAGAGGTCCTTGGTCTTCCTAGCAAGGACCCTAGCAGGGCCGCTTCCCATGGCGAAGTACTTCTCGCCCTTGATCTGCCACATGGCACACTGGGAGGCCATGCAGGAGATAGAGGGGTGGTCTGTGGCCACCTGAACTCCAGGCACGGGCGCGCCCAGAACATCGCAGGGCGTAAGCTGTATGTTGGCTAAATCGGCCATGCAGAGGCGGCTTAAGTAAACCCCTGCACCGAGGCCGCCCTGGACCTTGACCCCGGCATCTACCACTATGGTTCCATTCTCAAGCTCAGAGGATGCTATCTGCAGCTCGTCCTCGAAGTCGAGCATCTCCTCAAAGACCTCAAAGGCCATCTCGTTCAATCCCATCAAGCCATGTCACCTGAGAGTGGCAAGGAGCCACAGCTCATAAATATAGCGATGAGGCCTGAGGGGGCGGTTTCACGGGGTAATTTTTATCTACTACGGCTATTGTCGTGAGATCAAGGCGGCCCGTGAGACAGCCGCGACGTCGTTATGGCTAAGGATGGCGTGACCTGATTCTTTGGTAGTATTAGTGCTCAGCAAAAGTCCGGCTGAGCCATACATACATAGTAATGGGCTTATATTCTCGGCGGCCCACAGGCCCATGATATCCGATTAGAACCATCTCCACGAGGAGGTCTTGATATTGAAGATAAGGTACCTATTCGCGCTCATACTCATCTTTCCGGTATCGGTGGCTGCCGTGTCCCAGGAGGATTCGGACGTATCATTGGCATCGGACTCGGTCGGGGGATCATCAGATGCAACGTCAGACGTGTCGACGGGGAGCAGCTCCGTAGGATCCGACCTCCAGGGCATATGGAGGTTCAACCTGGCTGAGACAGAGGTAAACGTAGCCATAAGCCAGTCCGGAGACAGCATCTACGGATACTGCAAGTTCGAGGGCGACAACCCGTGGGACGGCGTGGTATCGGGCTCCGTATCCGGAAAAGCAGTCCACATTGCCCTGGTAGCCCTGCAGGGAAAGGTCCTGGTCTCCACCGCGGCCGAGGCCACCCTCCAAGATGACTCTCTTACGGGAAGCTATGTGAAGGCTGACTCAGAGGGCAATGCGGCCTTGGGAGAGCTGACTGCCACGAAGATCAGCGCCGACGTATCCGATTACACCCCTGCCAAGGTGGAGAGCCAGGCCGAGACTATCTCTGAGACTACAACCAAGGCCAAGAAGACGACCTCAGCTGTAGATCAGTCCGAGGAAGGGTCGGGCGCGACATCCAGTAACAAGACCGCATCCGTCGATGAGACCAGCGATCAGTCCTCTCAAGACTCGTTACAGCAGACCGCCCAGCTGGGATCGAGAACTCAGAAGAGCGGCTACAAGAAGGCCCAGTATCACTCGGTCAATGATCTGGCCAAGGGATTGGATCCCAACATCATGCCTAGGTCATATCCTCTATAGCTAGTCTAATGCTATTCTAAGGCATACTCTGTTCCAGGCGGGAGCCTAACATCTTTCATCTGGCTCTTTTATTTTTAGCTAAAATCTATCGGATGAAAGCCCAGACCTGGTACTCGTAGATCCTCCCTGCTTTCTCATCAACATATACCGATCGCGAGGCGGGAGAGGACAGGCTAGAGAAAAGAGTGTAATAGCACTCTATCAAGGGCCTGGCTGTGATCTCGGCCTCCGGGATGTCCTGTGGTAGGTCGACGGTGTTGGCTGAGATTAGGAGTCCTCCGGGCTTGATCTTGCTTACTACCTGCCCCATAACCTGGTAGGTCCTTTTCAGGGAGACCTGGGCGCCCAGGTAGTAGACGGCCTCGCTCCAGATGCAGACGTCGTAGCCCTCCTCCAGGTCTTTTGCACAGATGGCGATATCCCCTTCCATAAGGGTTACTCTATCTACCCAGGGCTGAAGCCTCTTTCTGGCCGTGGCCATGGCCTGGCCTGATATGTCGATGCAGGTTACACGGACCTCCTTGAATCTATCCATAAGGGTCGCGGTCTGGGCGCCCTCAGCAGATCCAATTTCCAGTACCCTCTCAGGATGAGGTAGCCTGTCATCTATAACCTCGGCCTGCCTTCGGTACTTTCGCTGCTCGAACTCCGAGGTGAGATA
>CAZKWM010000037.1:0-13687 GCA_964556405.1 uncultured Methanotrichaceae archaeon
GGCGGGGATTAGCCCTGATCTTTTCCTAAACGTCCGATCTCAATTCTTACGGATTTCGAGGAGTTCGCGGTTTGCAATTGTAGATATGAACCGAAGGCAGGCGATTCACCTCAAGTGGCCTGTGTCCTCTACTTGACCTTTAGGGACTATATTAAAAAGTGGGATGTTATCGAGAGGATCTTCTCCCCAAGAGCGATAAATCAGGGATCTTTCGATAAATACGTCGACTTTACCAAGGACCGACATGGCACGAAAGAGGTCGACGAGCGTTTCTTGGAGGATATAACCAAATGGCGTAAAGTCCTCGCTCGTAGTATTGCCCTGAGAAACCCCGATGTTAACGTCGATGAGATGAATGCAAGCGTTCAGGGGACGATTAACCGGATAATCTTCCTCCGGATCTACGAGGATAGAGTCATCGAAAAATACGGCCAGCTACAAGAGATTGCCAAAGAGGATAGCATTTATCCTAAGCTCATCGATATTTTCAAACGTTCTGATGACCGTTATAACTCCGGCCTGTTTCACTTCGAGTAAGAGCCCGGCCGGGAAGCTCCGGATCTCCTATCCCTCGGCTTACAGATAGACGACGAAGTTCTAAGTGAGATAACCAATGGCCTGTATCCCCCGAATCCTTATAAGTTCGATGTTATACCGATCGAAATCTTAGGCCAGGACTACGAGCAGTTTCTAGGAAAGGTTATACGTCTAACTGAAGGTCATCGCGCTAAGGTCGAGGACAAGCCCGAGGTAAAGAAGGCGGGAGGCGTTTTTTACACCCCAAGCTATATCGTAAGTTACATCGTAGACCAAACCATCGGGAAGCTCCTAAAAGGTAAGGAGCCTCAGGATTTCGAGACTCTTAGAGTCCTAGATCCGGCTTGCGGCTCAGGTTCATTCATCAATGGCACGGGATACCACGATCACAACTGGGGCAGGCGGGCTTTCAACGATCCCCAGTGGAACTGGGCCCAGGTTTCCTATCCCGGGAGACAACTTCAGCATGGTCCTGGGGGATGTCATAGGCTCTGGCAGGAATACCGTGCCTGGGGTGCAGTACGAGGGCAAGGCGGCCAAGTTCACCAATCGCCAGGTAAATCTCTAGTTACGTGGACTTCACCTTGAATAACCTGATCACCAGGACGTGCCCAGTGGCCTACGCAATAGAGGCGGACAACGACGATTATAAGCTCTCGGCGAGGATCGATGTCCTGAAGAGCGTGCCCCTCCTTACTTACTATTGACTGCCTATGCCGAGCTGTGTGATCTTCGAACAGGTCTCCAGGTTCAACGGCATCCTTTCGCCCAAGGGTGGTGAGGCCTATAACTTCGATAGCATTGGCTTCTCTGAGTACACCACCCATAAGATACACCCAATCTATGGACAGATCAACTCCACAGATCCGAGGAATGTGACCGTCATGGCAACAAATCAGAAAACAGGCGGAGTCAAGATCTCTGAGCCCAGCTCCCCAGGCTACCTCAGCCTGGATGGGAATTACGTGGATTATCTGAACAATAAAACTGCTCCCTGGGTTAGATAATAACGATGTGGTATCTTTAGTGGCCCAAGGCTCATCGAGGAAGGCGAACAGCACTGAAACAATTGTAAATCTTACAGCCGATAGACAGGATACAGTGGTCTAGCCTAGATCAATCCGATTTACCAATATCAGGTACCCAGTGATTCAATCTCTCTATAGCTTTTTTACCAGGGAATAGATAGATCTGATCATTGCCCCTATGTCATATGGGATCCCATGGCTGGTATGCTTGCCTTCCTGTCTGCTAGCCTCGGCACCGCTGCCCTGGCTTGCTGGCCTGGTAGAAGATGCAGAAGGCCTAGCTACAGGATTTTGAGTTGCCACTGCCTCACCTTTAGGCGTTATCATGAACCCGACCTGCGTGGCATAAACCTGAGTGAATTCTGCACCTAGAAGAAATATCTGGGCCGAATAGTAGACCCATATCAGAATCCCCACCAAAGATCCTGCCGCTCAGTAGGCTGAGACCAAGGTCGTGCTTCCCAGATACAGCCCATATCCAGACATCGCACCAGGCAATCTTGGCGTCGGGGACGAACCTGTATATGGCAGCGAAAATCAGGGTGATGGCGATGAAGGATATGATGAAATTCATGACCTGCGTCAGGGCAACGTAAGGAACGATGCCTCCCAGGAAGGTGCCGAAAGCTGTCAGAGCCACGTTTATCACCAGGGAGACGACCAGAAGGAAGGCCGTGATCAGGACCAGGGTGAATGAGAATATCCTGTCTTTTACTATGGCTATGATTCCCATTCCGGGCTTAGGCTCTACATTCCATATGGTGTTTAATGCATCCTTAAGCTCCACAAATGTGCCCGTGGCACCGAAGATCAGAGTGGCCAGGCCCAGGATGGTGGCAGCAAGGCCTCCTCCCGACACCCTGGCATTCTCCATGATGTTCTTGAAGGCATCGGCTCCCTGGGGCCCTACCATCCACTGGACCTGGAGAAGAACTTGATTTCTCACAGCCTCCTGGCCAAAAACAAGGCCGGCAATCCCAATGACTATGACTAAAAGGGGCGCCATGGAGACGATGGTATAGTAGGCCAGGGCAGCAGCGATCCTGGAGGCCTTGTCCTTGCTCCATCCCTGGAAGGTATCTTTGATCATACCCAAAATCGTGGTGAGCTTCAAGAATATCCTATAAGTATCCGAGTTGCACTCTTAAATAATTTATCAAGTATTCTCCAATCACCAAGATATTAAACCATCGATGCAACTCTAAAGCCATGATCAGCTTGACCGATGAGATCTGCCTGGAACCGAGGAAAGCCAGGTTCGACCTGACACTGGAGGAGGCCTTCAGGCTCACTGAGGTGAGATCGGTCGAGGATTTCGAGCGACTTAAAAGAAGGCTTCCGGAGATCAGAGGCCATTATTATTTCTTCATCAACTATCTCAGCGGCAAAAGGACTCTGATGGTCACAGTGATAGTGGCAAAGAAGGATACCGTCACTGAGACATTTCCCCTGGACCCGGAGCCCATGGGCATAAGCCTTCAGGAGATAGCTAGGACCCCGATAGGACCCTCTGATGGGAACTATTCCCTTCCTACTGAGGTGGAAAGAAAGGTTAAGAAGGCCCTAAAGGAAAGTTGTTGAGAGCTATTCTATTAAGAAAAGTAAGGTTATATTAAGAAAAATCAAGAAAGGGCACCGCCCTGATCCCTCGGTTGGTGCCAGACTTGTCACTCCCCTACTGCTGGCGTGGTCAAAGCCACGGGATCTCTTTTACCCTAAGATTGTTCTTCTAGCGTTTCTAGATGCTTAGGAAGTTGATGCCACCCTTATAGGAGTAGCTGCTGGAGTAGTAGGTCGTGGTACCATAAGGATACCATGGGCCATAGTCCAACCAGTAGCTATAGACTACAGGGGTCGTGTAGTAGTATGTGACTGGGGTGGTGTACCAGTAATATGTCGTGGTAGGGTAAGACCAGTAGTAGTACGTGGATGGATAATACCAGTAGCTATAGTATCCTCCTGGAGACAGCCAGTCATAGTAGTGACCGCCGTGGCCACCCCAATGACCATCGTACCCACTGTACCCGCCATGACCATCGCCATGGCTGAAGGATTGATCAGCCATAGGCATCTGATCCATAGAGCTGCCCGCCTGAGATTCATAGTAACTATTGCCGTTAGGCGTAATACCTTCTAGCTGGGCATATGCCCCCATTACCAGCAGGCTTAAAACCGCCATAACCAGCATCATCTTAACCGAGTTAATATCCAATTCCTCCGTAACCCACTTAATTAGTCGGTAATATTAAAAGATGGTTTTTATGTAGAGATCACCTAGTACTTACATGAATCCTCCACAAGGCTGTTGATACTGAAAAATGAGGCTTCACTCCACCAAATAATTTTAACTTTCCTAGCTCGACCGAGGGGTTACGGAGCCAGCTTCTTGCGGTTTCCGCTCACCTATTACACATTCGTATATGGTATATTTAAAGCCACTAAAGTCTATAGCGGGGATATACATCGCATGGGTCTATGGGGGCATAGTTGTGGTTGTGGGAGGCGTATGCGCGATGCAGAGGCAAAAAATGCAGCCTCCGAAAGAGATAATATTGGCCATATCAGCTGGATAAATAAGATTGTACTTATCCCAGAAGCCCATGGTGTCCCTTGAAAGAATTACCAATACCTAAGTCCAGCGTGAAAACAAGGGATAGAAGGATAATGTACTAAAAAGGCTGGAAAATCGGGAAAACGCAGAAAAACATGAGAAATATGGTATGAATGGCTGTCTTATCCTGCTATAAAGCGTTTTCAACCTCCTCGACCGAGCTTTACAGGCTTGAGAATCGAGGACCCTTCCATTACCTGATTCTTGGAAGTCCCTGCTCCGAGGACAGCCCCCGAATTGGAAGCCTTCGCCGCTTCTTGTCCGGCATCGGAGGTATAGTTCTTGTAGGCCCTCAGGAACAGCTCCCTATCCTCCGGCGGCACCTCCACGTGAAGGCTGGCTAGCATATCCCTGGTGGTCTCCCAGGGGAAGGTTGAGAGGTAACGGCAGTTGGTCATGCCCCAGGGGCTCATGGATTCCCCTACCGCGTCGGGCGAGTAGCTGGCGCAGGTCACCAGCACCCCTGAAGGGAACTCGCAGTATCCTAGAACCCCGGCGTGACCATCGATCAAGGGCTGGAAGATCTTGGGATCGGCGCAGGCAAGATCGGCCAGAAGATCGGAGACTATCTGGTGGTTGGCATTGATGCTGGTGTCCATGCTGCCATTATAGCGAGTTATGAATAGGTATGCAAAGCTATCAGGGCTATCTACGGTGAGATTGTAGTTGATGTAATCGATGCCATAGGGCATTACCCCTTCCATGGGGGTCGTCTCCACTATAACCCTGTAGTCCTCAGTGGTGTTCATCTCGAAAGAGACATTGTAAGGCCCCACCTTTCCTGCCTCATGATAAGCCGCAGCCATTCCAGCCAGGGCCAGGATGAAAGCTATCGCAAGACCCATCCATGAAAGACCTGCTCTCATTCTCGCTGCCATTCTCACCCAGGTTATCTGTAATGGTATAATAAATACATCTAATATGACACTAGCCCCAGTAAAGCTGGTAAGATACAATGAAAGGCTAGAGAAAGGAACTGAAGCAAGGATCAGGATAACATGCTTATGGTAGCATGCCAGTAGGACGCTTAGATTTTACGAAATTTAAAAGACTTATAAAAAAGCATATGCCAGCTTAAAGCTAGCATCTACATCAGTAGCCAGGGATAAGGGCAACGTAGCCCGGCGCTGGGCTGACGTAGGTTGTGGTAGTGCCAGTAATTCCTGTGGCCACCGTGTATCCGGGGACTGCCCAGCCGCAGGTTCCAGTCTGAGCAATCCAGGCATTGTAGCCGTACATCCTGAGGAGGATCATGGCCATGGCCGAATCGATGTAATTGTCGCTTACTACTACAGTTGTACTGCCGGAAGGTATCTGGTTTAAGCCCGTGACCAGATTTGCCAGGGGTATGTGAAGAGCTCCTTGGAACTGGGTGGCCACTGAGGAGCCTGTGGCGCTCACATCGAAGACCAATATGTCGGGGAGTTCCTCTGCTGTATCACAAAGGCCCTGAGATCAGCAAAGGGCATGATGAACTGCCTGGCGTTCCTGAACCCTCCAAGGAATTGCTCCGACCTGGAGGTAATGACGGTCCTCTGCTCAGAAGTCACCGCTGATACCTGGTTGTAGTTGTTGAAGTAGTTTAGCTGGTTCCAGGACATGTTCTGGTAGGCATTCTGGTAGTTGGTCTGGTTGACGGTGCTGCATACTCCTGTAGCCGTCACATTGGAAGCATTCTGATTTATCACCTGGGCGCCGGTAACTCCCCCTTGGGGACATTTCTGGAGGGGTATTGAAGGATGCATTCTGGACATTGGTCTGGCTGATGCTTGAGTTGTTGAATTGACCCAATACAATATTGCTAGCCCTCTGGTTTATGCCCTGATTCAGCTGAGCTGTGGCTGAGACTGCTAGAAGTGCAAGGAGCCCTAGCTAATACAGCGAAAACCTTGGTACTCATAGTAATCTCCAAATAATTCCTAATGCAGGCATAGGCCCAAAGGTATATCAAAACTTCGACAATTATTGATGCTATATAATAATGTCAAGATCATTGAATCGCGATCATACAGGCATATAATTGTAATATTCATGAAAAATAAATAGAATAATTATGATAATGTTAGGGACTTTGAAAAGAAGGATTTTATAGAGAATAGAGAAGGACGCAGGCCCTGCAACTTGGCCTGCATCTTCTTAAGGTCTTTATCCATTAAATTTACTGAGTCGTTTACATGCCGTTCGAGCTTCCGCTGTATCCTGAGGAGCCGCTGCCAGAACCGCTGCTGCCGGAGGATCCGCCAGTCATGCCGCTGGTGCCGCTAGCTCCAGTGGTTCCCGTTGTACTGGTAGTGCTCGCTATGCTGGTGCCTGTGTAGCCGCCCTGTTGCCAAGCATTGATTCCGCCCTACAATGCCTAGGCATTGTAGCCAGCCATTCTAAGCACGGTTACAGCGACGAGCTCATCTGCCTCGTTGTTGCTCACTAAAACCACGGTTCCGCCAGTTGGAATGGAATTTAAGCTGTTGGATAGACTGTTGAAGGACATGTACGCGGCATTGGGAATCCCGCTGCTGCTTGTGGCGGTCATTCCAGTTGTGCCGTGGGTGGTCCCAGCGGCTGTGCCAGAGGTGCTGCTCATGGTGCTTGACATTATTATAGTTCCAGTGGTTCCGGTGGTGCCTGAGGTACTCGATGCTGCTCCAGTGTTGGTTATATCCAAGACATAAAGGCCTGTACGGTTCTGGCAAGGCTTGATCCAGTTCCGGTATTAGCTCCGCCATGGTTGTTGGAGCTGGTGCTCATTCCATTCATGCTGCTGTTCTGGGCAGCTGCCGGTGCTGAAGCGAAAGTTAGCACTAACACCATCAACAAGACTTTTATTTTCATTGTAAAAACCCCCAACATAGGTGTGAGCTCAATTTATATAAAAATTTTAAATTGTAAGTGCAATATGCTGAATAACCTCTACCACATCTGGGGTTTAAATGGTCAATGCAGCATAACAGCATTACAATTAGCTGTGAATTCAGTAATAACTCATGGAGGAGCAGCTTACACTGGACGGGAGACGTATTCCCTTTGAGTAGAAATCCAAAAGAGCATTAGAGTAGCCAGACCTTCCGTAGAAATATGAGCAGGGGTTTATGGGCAGAGAGTTCCATCGCTGTAAAGCGACATGCATGCCTGGCCGTGGGTGGACACCCATCTGGTAACCAAAGGGCCCAGGATCAGTATAGACTCCAAGAAAGGTAGAAGGTAAAGAGCTTAACCAGGAGCCTAATCAGGGAATCAAGGGCTCAACTGGAAGATTGAGGAAGGTCATATAAAAAGAGTAGAATAAGACCAATGATAGCCTATACTCGCAAAGATCAATACCCTGATAAGGATTTACATGTAGCCGGAGCTTCCACTGAAGCTGGAAGACTGGCTGGTGTTAGTACCTGAGGTCATGGTGGTCCCAGCCGTCCCGGCTGAGGTGACGACGAAGCTCCCGGTCATCTGGATGGGGTGAACATCGCACCTAAAGAAATACGCTCCAGGTGTGGCAGGAGCCGTGAAGGTATAAGTCGTGATGTTTGGACCGGTGATGGTTGTGTCCTTGAAGATCTGATTTGCAGCAGAGCTGTCTGTATAAACGGCGAAATTGTAGGGTATGCCGTTATCATGGTTGCTGAAGTAGACGGTGACCGCGGCGCTGGCAGTCACGGTTATGGTGCTCATATTGAAGGCTATGTTTTTGGCCATTAGGCGGATGACTGCTGTACCCGTGGCATTAGTGGTGCCAGTCGTGCCCTGGGGTGATAGGGTGTTATTCTGATTATAACCGTCATAGATGGTATTGATTTTAGTGTAGCCGGTCGTCCCTGAGACTCCGGATGTATTAACTCCGCTATTGGTAACCAAAACACCAGGACCATGTGGTGGAAGGGGACTTTCATCCTGACCCATTGCCAGTGATGATGCCAAGAAAAGCACTAGTACCGTCAGCAAAATTCTTGTCTTCATGGGAGATCCATTCTATATATATGGGCCCAGTGTGCATAAAAAATTTTGAACAGCTGTGACCTAAAAATCCACCGCCGTTGCCACTTAGTGGGTTAAAACTCTCTAGCTCATGAACTGCTTTGCGAGGAATTACAGATTCAGAAGCGGCATCTATGAACATGAATACTATAGCATCCATCCGCATCGACGTGGCAGACAATCAGGATTAACCTGTCTTTTAAACTCAGGTATAGGCCGGAAGGGTAGTGAGCCTCTTATCCTCAAGGGCCTTTCCCAATGTGAAATGATATAAATCCTGATACCGTAAGCCCTCAAGTCCTAAAAGCCGATGGACCTCATCGCCCAGGAAACACCCTATTCCACAACCTCGCAAGCCCAGTACCTCCGCACCCAGGTACATGGCCTGGCCTATCATGCCACATTCCCAGTGAAGCCTCGGGTAGAACCACGGTCCAAGATCCCTCAAGGGCTTTTCGAACTCGGCAAGCATGGCCAGGCAGAAGCACCCATCCGAGGCTATATCCTGATCACAGGAGGTACCCCTGGCAGCTCCCCTGGCGTCCCCTTCTTCCATGAGGTATAGCTCCAAATCCTTGGCCTCCTTATCCCAGCCCTCAGGTCTGCTCCAGGAGAAGCGGGAGCTTACGGCCTCTTTCAGTCTCTCTCTTGACTCAGCCTCGTCATCCCTCAGAAAAAGATAAAGACCCCTCTTCAGTCCTCTGACCCTGTGAATGAAGAGTACCAGGTTCACCAAAGGTTTCCAAGGCAGGGTATTGAAGGGCAACCTACCCGGAAGGGCAAGCCTGAGGATGGATCTGAAGGCCTCAATCTCCATATAGGTCATGCCATCCATGGCCTGAGAGCTGCGACGGCTGCGTATTACGTGGCAGAACTCTGGGGAGATACCAGCCTTCTTTTGCCTCTGACCATACTGCCCATAGCCCTCTGTCTGAGGCTTGGTCGAGGCCATGGAGGCTACATCGATGATGGGCCAGCTCACATGCTCCGGGCTCAAAACATTGGGCTTGCCCAGGAATGAAAGACTTAAGCCTCTTAGGACATCCCCAAAGATAGCGAAATCGTGCATCTCTCCATCGGTGTAAATGGCCATGAGGCAGTCAGGTTGCTCCGCCTCCTCGCCTCTCTCACTAGCTACCCCGATCAGCCGGGCTAGATCCCCGGTCCCCAAATCGTCCTGAAGGGACCCTTGCCATCCCAGGCAGGCTGCGGCGATGGATATGGCTGCCGAGGCGTGGCCAGCATCCAGGGCACAGTATCTGAAAGCCCTTTCGCCGTACTTCCAGGACTCACGCCAGTAGATGGAAGATAGGGCCAGGAGCAAAGATCCCTCCGGAAGGTCCATGGACTCCCACAACCCAGGAGGAAGCCTGGCCCGGAGCTCCAAGGCATGCTCCTGAGGTGTGTAATGAAAAACCGAGGGCTCGTTACACAGTCCCTTTACCGAACCCGAGATAAGATAGCTTTCAGTAGGGTGGAGATCCCCGCTGGAGGGATTTACCCTGAGGGACCAGGATGATGCGCCCGACCTCTTCCGGGCCGATAGGGCTAGGCTTTGGTAGAAAAGCTGAGAGATGCTGTGGAGGCTCAAAGGGGCTGCAGGGGCTTTATATTCCCCCTCAAGGTCTGCCCTATCCAGGCGTATCAAAGGAGATCCTTGGTAGCGCCTAAAAGGGTTCGGCTCATTGGCCCAGTCCAACCTTCCCGGACCCCGAGCGTACGCACCCAGACGGTGCTTCGTCTCCTGATGGTACCTCAGTATCTCATCCAGGCCCTCTGCGGTTCTCATATCCCTGCCCATCTGCTTTTAGAGCACCATCGGCTAGGCCGCCGTCTTCAGGTTATCTTATCGATTCCCAAAGCATGGTATGCACGTTGGCGTCTTTCAAAGCGTTCTGATAGAACTTCAAAGCATACTCTTTAACCATTCTTCGGGCACTGAAACTGGGGGCAGTGCTCTTTATGGACTCCTTCATCACCCTGACCCAGGCATGAGGGACCCCAGCCTCATCCATATCGTAGTAACGGGGCACTATCTCTTTCTCAATAATGGAATAAAGCTCTTGCGAATCCGCCTCATCAGAGCTATTTGGGTTTCCATTGAAGCCCCATCCATTCTTTCCATTAAAGCCCTCTATCCACCATCCATCCAGGACGCTGCACTGGGGTGTGCCGTTGATCTCGGCCTTCATGCCGCTCGTCCCTGAGGCCTCAAAAGGAGGCAGAGGAGTATTGAGCCAGACGTCCACGCCGTGGACAAGGTACTGAGCTATCTCCTCGTCGTAGTCCTCAACAAAGGCTATCCTGCCACCGAAGGACGGGTCCTTGGCGGCGTTGAAGATCCTCTGTATGAGGAGCTTGCCCTCGTTGTCCGCCGGGTGTGCTTTGCCGGCAAAGATTATCTGCACGGGCCTTGAGGAGTCATTCAGAATCTTCTTGAGCCTGGCCTCATCCTTCAGTATAAGGGTCGCTCTCTTGTAGGTGGCAAACCTCCTGGCGAAGCCCAGGGTCAGAGTGCCGGGATCGAGCATGATGCCAGAGGACATGACCAGGTTGGGCTCTGCGCTGTCTTCGAGCCACCTCTGTCTGGCCCGCTCCTGGGCGGCGCCTATGAGGACCATCTTCAAAAGGCGGTGGGCGTTCCAGAGATCGGCATCAGGAATGTCGTCCACCAGCTCCCAGACCGCAGGGTTATCCTGGTTGGCCAGCCAATCGGGACCCAGATACCTATTGAAGAGGACTGAGATCCTGTGATCTATCCAGGTGGGTATATGGACGCCGTTGGTTATGTAGTCGATGGGCACCTGATCTTCTGGAAGATCTGGCCACAGGTGGTGCCACATGCCACGAGCCACCTCCTGGTGCTTCTTGCTCACGCAGTTCCTGTAATTGGACATCCGCAGGGCAAAGACGGTCATATTGAACCCGGCATCGGGGTGATTGGGATCTGTGCCCATGTACAGGAACTCACCCATATCCGCCTCCAAGAGGGGAATGTAGGTTGAGAAGTACTTCTCCATGAGAGGGATGGGAAAGACATCGTGGCCCGCAGGCACCGGGGTGTGGGTGGTGAAAACTGTGGTCGACTTGACCTGCTCTGCTGCGTCCCTGTAGCTCATGCCTTTCTCCACCTTCTCCCTGATCCTCTCAAGGATGGCAAAGGAGGAGTGGCCCTCGTTGAGGTGAAGGACGGAATGTTTTATCCCGAGGGCGTTGAGGATCTGATTTCCGCCAATGCCGAGAATGATCTCCTGGAGGATCCTCTGCTCAGGGTCGCCTATGTAGAGCCTGGCGGACATACCTCTATTCCAGGGATCGTTGCCCTCGATATCCGTGTCTAAGAGGTACAGGGGAACCCTGCCTATCTGGGCCCTCCAGACCTCCAGGTAGATGGGCAGCTCGATGATGGGAACCTTGAGGATCATGGGATTGCCATTGTTGTCCAGGACTCGGCATATGGGGGCATGATCCCTGTCCAGCATTTCGCTCTCCCCCATCTGCCAGCCATCTGAGGAGAGTTTCTGACGCAGGTAACCCCCAGGGTACATGAAACCTATGCCCACCATGGGAACACCGAGATCGCTGGCCTCCTTCAGAAAATCCCCGGCTAAGAACCCCAGGCCTCCGGCGTAGAAGGGCAGGGAATGGTGGAGGCCGAACTCCGCCGAGAAATAAGCTATGGGGTACATGTTGGGATCGGCGATGGTGGCGTGGAACCAGCTGCCGTAGGGGTTCATCTCGGCGTCGAACCTGGCCATGACGGCATCATACCTGCGAAGGAACCTGGGGTCCTTGGCCGCCGCGTCCAGTATAGATCTGTCGATATCGTGAAGCTTTCTCACTGGGTTTTGGGCCCTGAACTTGGGGCTGCCACTGAGCATGTGAAAAAGGGCCCTGGCCTCGGGATGCCAGGACCACCACAGGTTGCACGCCAATTCACCCAGGCGTTTTATCCTCTCGGGCATGTAGGGGAACTTGCCCTCGAAGGGGTCCTTTGAGGTTATTGCTGCCATAGAGATCCTTCAACTCAGTAGGCAAGATGGATTCCAAGGACAATAAAGGCTACGGCACTAATCTTGAGGAGGATGGTTTGCCGGTCCGGCTCCTCATCCAGGGCACCTGGTACGAAGGCGCCGATGGTCGAGATGTAGATCATTATGACAAAGGGCTGGAGGGCGCCGACGCTTGTGGCCAGGGTCACATAGCCCAAGGCTTAGGCGAAGATGGTGGCAAGTGCCTTCCTGTAAAATCGAGGGCCTCCTCCAGGGCTATGGTGCCTGTCACAAAGAGGCCGTTCCTGTAAACCCCAAGGACCTATATCTCTCATATTTGCCTTGGCAAGGAGAGGAAGGACCGTCAGGAGATTTCCAATGGAGGACCAGGTGTAAAGGTGCAACTCGTCCATAAAACTCAGGAGGTACTTGACGGTCAGGGAGTAGAGGGCGGTGAAGACCCAGAACGCCGCCATGTACTTCAGGGCAGGGAAAATGATCAGGGATCTCCCGTCCTTGGAAGGTCGGTAGGAGATCATAAGGGCGCTTGATACCAGGAGCATCCCTCCCAGGAGATCTGGCCCGAGATACAAGGGTTCACCTAAGAAAAGATATGCCCCTATGAGCACCAAGACGGGGTAGACAACGACCATGGATGACCCCCTGGAGGCCCTTCCTCCACCTTCAGGGCGTTGAGGTAGGAGGACCCACAAGAGAACCTGGACAAAGTCTGCCAGGAGAGCAAAGAGGGAGTCAGGGTAGATATAGCCCGGATCCCTGATCAGGAAGGGCAAGAGGGCGAAGATCTGCTGGAAGAGGATAGAGGGATATCAAGTAGGCCAGAGGATCGCGGGCATATCGGCCTAGGAGGAATTTATCTATGACCACGGTCGCCCCCACGCAGGCGGTGCTCATCAGGGAAAAGGCGAGTCATCCTGGGGAAAGACTGAAGGAAACGTTCACATAATTAGCCTCTAGCAGCCTCTAATTTAAAAACTGTGGCTCCTGGTGCGATTAGAGGATTCCCTTTTAGGCTATCAGTAGCTATATTAATATCATTAAAATCACCTTAAAAACCTTTAAAGATTTAATAGAGGCAGATATGACGTCCACCGTGAAATCCATCACCGGATCTATCATCTTTATGCTCATCACACTACCATGGGCTGTGCTTGACTTTGCGGCAGCCGCCGACCCTCAATCCCCATCAGTCGATCTTAATGCCATCCCTGAGATAAACGAGAGCACCTTAAACTCCACCATAGCTGAACATACCTATTTCATTCTGGATTGCTATGCCCCCCTGTGCAGGCCCTGCGAGACCATGGACGCGGCTTTAAAAGAGCTATCCAAGGATCTCGGGGATCAGGTGGCTTTAGGCAGGATAAACCTGGATGAGAATGGCCAGATGGCTGCGAGGTACAATGTCACCTATGCTCCGATGCTCCTGACCTTCAGAAATGAGACCCTCGTGGATATGCAGGAAGGTCCCATCTCAGGACAAGAGCTTTTGGGGACCATTTATAGGCTGAGCCCTGACATAAATACAAGCC
>CAZKWM010000038.1:0-5867 GCA_964556405.1 uncultured Methanotrichaceae archaeon
GTGTGGAGTATTCCAAGCATGTCCAGCTCGGCTATGAGATCCGTGATCCTCCTGTGAGTCAGATAGTCGGTATCTACCATGGGGCAGAGCTGCTTGTAAATATTGTATACCGCACTGGTAGTGATATTTCTCGTTCCCTGCTCCTCCAGGAGGACTATACCGTAGAGAACGAGCTTTGACTGGGTAGGTAGGGTCTTGACCACTTCTTCCACCCTGTCATGCTCTATCTTCTCCCTGGCCGACCTGACGTGGCTCTCCAGCACCACCGTGCTCCTGGCCCTCTCAGCCAGCTCCCCGGAGGTCCTCAGGAGATCCAGGGCCTTCCTGGCATCACCATGCTCCTGGGCTGCCAGGGCAGAGCAGAGGGGTATAACTCCCTCCTCCAGAGACCCCGGATTAAAGGCCAGAGAGGCCCTCTGCTCCAGGATATCCTTGATCTGTTCGGCATTATAGGGAGGAAAGATGATCTCATCCTCGCCAAGGGAGCTCTTAACCCTGGGATCCAGAAACTCGGTGAATTTTAGATCGTTGCTGATACCTATTATAGATGCCTTAGACTGGAGGAGATCTGAGTTGACCCTAGAGAGGTTGTATAGGACATCATCACCCTTTCTAACCAGCTTATCCACCTCGTCTAGCATGATGATGACCACTCTCTTCTCGTCGTCCAGAGCGTTTCTGAACTCGGCGTAGACCTGATCCGTGGGCCACCCGGTCATGGGAATCTCCTTGTCGAAGTGCCTGGCTAGATGGGCCAGGATCCTGTACTGGGTGTCCACCACCTCGCAATTGATGTAAATCACAGAGCACTTGACTCCAAAGCCTGCCTCTTCTAGCTCCTTTCCCACAAACTTGGCCACTGCGGTCTTGCCCGTTCCCGTTTTGCCGTAGATCAGGACATTGGACGGGGTTTCTCCCCTAAGAGCAGGCACCAGGATCGAGGCCAGAGCATTGATCTGTTCTCCTCTATGAGGCAGCTCGGCCGGCGTATAGGTGGACCTCAAGACATCTCTGCTATGAAATATCCCACCCTGAGCAAATAAATCTGCAAATAACCCACCAGAAATCGGCACAAAATCCCCTCGACCTTTTTTTCTTGGTCCTGAGAGTATTAAGTGTTATGGTGGAGAGCTTCAAATTTGCCATGGGCATGAAACCCCTAGACCCCTTTGCTTCCAGTGGAATTCAGAATAAACTCGCTTATCCTTGATTATTAATAGTTAAAATAATCTCTCTTGTTGTATGGTTGGATTTCTTTATATTTAACCTTTTCTAAGAGAAAGCTCGAGGTTTAAATTGATAATAAATATCCGAGGATACCTGGCCTTTAGGCTTAGACATTTAATTTTAGTGGAATTTGTTTCATATAGCGCTAACGATATTGGTAGGACCTGCCGACGGCCTCGCGACGGAAGGATAGATAAAAAGAAAAATGAGAAATTTTAAAAATTTAAGGCCATTAGATACTTAAAATAAAAATCTTTCAACCATGAATCCATGGGCTCCGCTGCTGGCCGCTGTACCCTAGAGGATTCGACCAGAGATGACGGAGCCAAAGGATCCTGGCCTTCGATCTTGAAGGGACGGTCAGGCCCCTCTAGAGTTACACTGGAAATCACACGGTCTCTCTCTAAGGGTTCTCGTATGATTCTCTGATATCCGTGATTAAAATCGTCTTTGATATAACGATATATCATCAATACTTTCTTGGAATCTGGGAAGATCTTCAGCCCACAGGTATAGTCTCCAACTGGCTAGCCACGTTCCATATTAGCGTTCTTGTATGAAGAGGAATATTCGGGTCGTTACTGATCTCATCCAGGATCGATATGGCGGATGCGGCCTTGACTGCCTCGGACACCTTCTCGTCCAGGAGGATGCCTTTAACATTCTCAGCAGAACGCCTGATATTCCTGGGAACGGCATCGTCGCTCATGATCCGCTCCAAGACTTCGACGCATTGCTTAAGGACTTTTTCTGCTGTCGTAGAATCACCACCTTTACTCAAGGGCGGCAAAAAGGTTAATGATGATCTCCGTCCTAATTACCGGAATAGTGATGTTATTGTTGTTGTATTTAAACATATGTCACTGGGGTGAAGATCTTGGATGAGGATGAGATTCTGAGGAGGGCAACCAAGCTCCTGGAGCAAGGCTGCACCATGCTTGCTGCCCACCACACCTGTGGAGCTCCCCTTTTCAGGTGCAAAGGTGAGCTCGTCTGTCCTGTCTGCTCATTCGAAGGTGAGACGGAGGCCTCGGGGCCTACTGCATCACCAGCATCTCAGGAGCAGGAGCGCGAGGAGAGAGGGCCAGCTCCCCAAACGAGTCGGGCAGCTTATCCGCCTTCTGTATCATCCGCGCTCGCACACTCACTTTCTACACCGCCGCCATCATCTCAGTCTCTACCTTTGCCTGTATCGCCTCAGGTCGCCCGGCCATCTCAATCACCTCAGGTACCTTACGCATCTGCAGCTTCTGTCGCTGATGAGGATCTGAAGAACGCCGAGGATGCCTTGAAAAGGTCCATAGCCAGGAAGCTCAGGGAGCTTGCTGAGGACATCGGAGATGAGAGGGACCTGGGCAGGCTCAAGGGCCAGCTCGACTGCATGGAGGCTGCAGTGAAGGTTTTAAGATCCATAGAAAGGCCATAATCTGCACCTTTCGAGGTTTTAACCAAAAACTCCACTGGAAATAAGGGGGTTGACAATTATCTAAAAAGTTTTTTAGAAAGTGTGGAATACCTCCACTTATACTCGTCGTCAACCTGTCGGCGGCAACCCTTGCTGGTTGCCTCCAGGGCCAGATGTAGCTGCCGTCCCCTCAGGTCTCTGATAACCATGTATCTACAGATTTTACAGAAAGAGGAAGGATCACAGCAGAGGTGGATTTCCAGATCGTAGTCAATAGCAGCTTCTTCAAAGCCTGGGGCTGCCTTTACCTTAAAGGTCACACTCCTCTTCCTTACCTTA
Organism: uncultured Methanotrichaceae archaeon; assembly: GCA_964556405.1. Taxonomy (GTDB): domain Archaea; phylum Halobacteriota; class Methanosarcinia; order Methanotrichales; family Methanotrichaceae; genus UBA114. The sequence goes on from CAZKWM010000038.1 coordinate 2,972, forward strand.
TCCTCAATGCCCACCCTCTTTAAGGACGGCATCAAAGTGGACGGCGCCAGGTACATGCTGATAGATGTAGGGCCAAACGAGAGCTGCCCTTTTGATCTCACCAAGAGCAAGAAGATCTATCCCGGGAGCTACAGGTGCCTTCTGGAGGTCCTGGGACCCTCCGGCCTCCTCGCCTCTGAGACGAGGCAGTGCCAGGTGATAGGCCAGCTAACGTCCGATAATACCAAAGGAGCCAGCTCTTCTTTAAAGATCCACATCCTAGAAATCCATGGATGACTCTTTTGAGGAGACTACTGTGGATGAAGGCCCCATTGAGCCCAAGTTCTCAGAGGTGAAGGCCTCGAAGGTTAAGACTGGGTCCAAGATCCAAACGGCTTCCAAGACATCATCCAAGACCCAGGTTACCTCAAAGGATAACGAGAGCCCAACAGCAGTTACCTTAGAAGAGTCCTCTGGTCAGGCTGGTTACGAACTGGTTGGAAGCAAGACATCCGATAAATACCACAAGCTTAGCTGCCTTTCTGCAGCCAAGATAAAGCAAAAGATCTACTTCAAGAGCGCAGAGGATGCGAAGAAGAAGGTCTATAAGCCTTGAAAGACCTGCAATCCTTGATCACGCAACCTTTCTCGTGCAACCCTTGATCAGAGATCACCTATGAGAACACAGGAGAGACCCGGTGCTTCCGGCGGATTCGAGGTTGATCCCCTGGTGATCTTCTCCTCGGGATATCCCATATCTTTGAGGGCTACTACCTCTTTTCTCATACCTTGCTCTTCGAGGTAGCGGCAGATCCCTTCCAGATCGGTGGACTCATCGGTCAGGAGGAAGACAGCCTTGCCCCGTCTGACCTCAGAGGCTATGATTGCAGGAGCGATCCTTCTGCCGTGGGCGGTTATGGGAACAACTTTTAACCAGCTCAGGTGAAATCGAGCGCATGCTACCTGGAGGCTGGAGATACCGGGTATGATCTCGCCTTGAAGATAACCCAGGCCGCTGAGCATGGGGTCGCCGGTGGAGAGGACTACGGCATCCGATGGCAGCTCTCTTAGCTTCTTGTAGTCCTGTATCACGCAGACCTGGCAGCCGGGGCTCACATAGTCTCTAATTAGATCCAGGGATCTATCTGAGCCATAAATCAGCTTAGCCTCCCTAACGGCTTTGATTGCCTCCAAGGTGAGCATTCCGGGGCCTGCGCCCACGCCTACTATCTTCATTCGATCTCCTGAGTTTCTACCTGGGCTTTCATTCGATATCCCTAAAGATCCTTCCGTCCCTGTGCAAAAGAACGATCCTGGTGCCTGGAAGTTCCTCTTTGGCCTTCTCCAGAGCTCTGGATATGTTTGGATGATGGGGATCTTCCTCCACCATCTCGGCCACAGTGCCGTAGCCCGATCCCTCTAGGACTTCAGGCCATGCCCATTTTAGGATCAGAGCTGGAAGGCCGCACAGTATGCTCTCCTGGTCCTCATCGAAGCTTAGTCTCTCAAGCCTACTCCCTAGGAGGACCGTCGTGTGCTCGGGGAAAAGAACCCTGCTGTAGCGAAGGCCAACCCTGCCTGTGGTCACCACCACCTTTCTCAGGCTTTTGATCTCTTCCTGGCGGCTCTCTCCAAGGTGCTCATTCCAGGGCTCTACAAAGCCGGTGGAGCCGAGGATGGATATGCCTCCTATAACTCCCATCTTGGGGTTCAGGGTCTTTTGGGCGATCTCTCTGCCCGAAGGGACCACAAGCTCGACCCTAGCACCTCTCAGGCTTGAAGCTTCGAGGCCTTCCTCTATGGCCTTTTTTATTTGATCTAGGGCCGACCTGCTTATGGCGGCTTTACCTTCTGCCTTGGATGCAGGTGCTGGGAGGCTACAGCTGACTATTCTGCCTATGCCCTCGCCGGGGACGAGCTCTGTGACCTCAGAAGCTTTCGCTGTGGCCACTATATCCAAGCCGCTGGTGACGTCGAACTCGTGATCCCCTCCATCTTTGGTCGCCGTGCATGTCCCTTTCTCCGCCCTGGCTGGGATGATAATCCTAAGGCCTGATGGAGTCGGCACTTCTACCTCCTTCACAGGCTCGACTAGGGAGAGGATGGCACCTTTGCAGGTGGCAGCGGCGGTGGTCCCCGTGGTGTAACCCCGTCTGAGGAGCCTGCCGTCGGAGAGGAGGACCCACCTTCCGCTCTTGATCTTCATCAGAGCTTCAGGGTCGCTGGCCTTCTTCAGCCAGGCCTCTGGGATCTCCATTCCAGAGACGGGATCAACAATGGTACCTGGCATATATGTTCACGATCTCATTAATGGCGGCGACGGCAATGGGGGTTCCCCCACGGGTTCCTACAACTGAGATGGAGGGGACGTCAATGGCCCTGAGCCTCTCCTTGCTCTCGGTGGCATTGACGAATCCCACGGCAGCTCCTATGACCAATCTTGGCCTTACCTTTCCTGCCTCTATGAGGTCGCAGAGGGTCAGGAGAGCTGAGGGGGCGTTTCCTATGACAACGATGGATCCATTGAGCTCTCCTTGAAGGACTAAGACTCCGGCCGAGGTCCTAGTGATGCCTTTTTCCGAGGCTAGGTCATCGCCGCTCCCAACGAAGACCTTTACAGGGCTTCGGTGGCCCTTCTTGACTATGCCTGCCTCCACCATCTTTATGTCAGCATAAATCCCGGCGCCTTCCTCCAGGGCTTTTAAGCCTGCCTCCACTGGATTTACGCAAAACCTCAGGATCTCGGCAACGCTTGGATCACCCGTGGCTATGACGCACCTCTGCCTTATCCTGTCCTCAGGGCTTTTGTCCCCGATGAGCTCGGAGATCATAGACCTGCTCTTTCTGCTGATGGCCATCGCCTCAGGGGTCGTGGCGCCAATGTCAGTGTAGTTCTGATCCATCTCCACCTCAGTAG
>CAZKWM010000038.1:5967-13485 GCA_964556405.1 uncultured Methanotrichaceae archaeon
CTCAGAAGTCAGGACAAAATCGTTGACCAAAGGAGCGCCGGCTTTTGCTGCCACGGCTGAAAAAGCGCTTATACCAGGGCAGATCCTGGCCTTCATCCCCGACCTCAAATATCTGTGGGCTGAGCTGAAGGTGCTGGGGTCTCCGCCTGTGAGAAGGGAGACCTTCTCTCCTTGATCTGCGGAAGCTTTAGCATCCTTAATTCTGGCGGCCATCCTCTCCTCGTAGGTCCCAGGGTGGCCTACGGTCTCTCTGCCTATGACATCTTTTACGCTCTCCAGGTACCTTCCGGCTCCGAAGATCTTGGCTGAGTTTCTCAGGGTATCCTCTGCCTCCAGAGTGAGCCATTCGTGGCCTCCCGGACCTATGCCCACGATGTTTATCACCGCATCCTGGAAGGTTTGGGCCCATGTCATGCCCCTGCCTGAAACTATGAGGAGGGTGAACATGTCCACCTCGGGGCCTCGGTCCTCCAGGAGGTCCCTAGCCCTGGTCCATGTAGTCTCTTCTCCAGGCCTGGCCACGTTTCTGGCCACCAGGACATCTTTGTCAGGGCCCAGGATCTCCAGGGCCCTCTTCATCTGCCAGTCGCGCCTTCTGGATTTGGGATTGTAGATCGCAACGGGCAGGTTCATCTCTCCTGCCAGCTTCAGCCTCGCCTCTATCTCCGACCAGGGGGTCAGAAGGTCGCTCAGGCTGATTACCACCACAGCATCCCTGAAGACGATCCCTGCCCTGCAGGCTGCAGCGGTGAAAGAGGTAACTCCAGGGACCACTTCCACCCTTGCAGCATCCCCGGCCATCTCCAGGCCCAGGCCTGCCATGCCGTAGATGTTGGGATCGCCACTGCTTACCAGGGCTACTGATCCTTCGTCCAGGCGGTCCACGGCGGCCTTGACCCTGTCCACCTCCTTGCCCATGCTGCTCGATTCGACCATCTTTCCGGCAAGGAGGTCGGATATCATCTCCAGGTAAGGCCGGTAGCCCACGATAGCGTCGGCCTCCCTCAGGGCCTTCAGGGCCTGGTGGGTCATCTTCTCTCTGGCTCCTGGTCCCAAGCCCACTATGAAGAGCTTATTCTTTTTATTCTCCGAGGGCAACCGTTACCCTCCCGTAGGCTTTCTTGGGGGATATCAGCCGTGTCGCCAGGGCCAGGACTGCGGGCTCAGCAACTCCGGTGAGCCCCAGATCCGAGGCCTTGGATGGGGTGGTGGGGGTCTGGGAGTTCAGGATCTCCTCAGAGAGGTAGAGGACCTCCTTTCCCAGGACCTTTGCCGCATCCGTTATCCCCTTTTCATCGGATTTGAGCCAGGCCGTGGCCAGGACCCCCACGTCGTCCCTTCTCCTTCCGGCCTCCTCCAGGGCTAGATCCAGGGCTTCCAGAACCTCCCATGCGCTGACCCCTCTTCTAGCACCCAGGCCCACTACCAGTCCTCTGCCATTCAGGACTGCCACATCGCTATCTACCAGGACGATCTTGGGGCCCTTGAGCCTGATCACGGGCACATCCTGCTTTAGAAAGGCCAGGTTTACGCCCTTGGAGGATTCCCTATTGACAACCTGGGCACCAAGCTTCTCAGATACACCTTCCAGGCTTGGCCTGCCCGAGGCATCGGTGGCTGTGGTCACTGCTGGGTACAACCCCAATCGCTTGCTAAGGTGAAAGGCCAAGTTGTTGGCGCCATGATGACCACCGGTAACTGGAACGGCGCATTTAAGGGCCGAATCGACCGCCACCATCGGAAGGTCGGTCCATTTATCTACAAGGTGGCTGCAAAGCCCCCTGACCACAATCCCCACAGCCATGACGGCAACTGCCAGATCGAACTTTCCCACGACTGCGTCCAGGCCCTCCCGGCCATAGAAGACCAGGGTAGGCCTGTAGCTGTCCTCCAGGGCCTGGCAGATCTTTAGTCCTGAAGCCTCATCCCTAGGAAAGACCAGGACCCCTACCGATCTCTGTATAGGTGAGACCTCCTAAATCCTGTCCTTCCAACTACGTCGCCGATGAGAATTAGAGCGCTGCGCTTTATGCCTTCCGCTTCCACTTTGGAGGCGATATCTCCCAGGGTCCCCAGGATGACCTTCTGGTCTGGCCAGGAGGCATGGTACACCACAGCCGTGGGTGTGTCCTTGGGCAGCTGTACCGATTTGACTACCTCCTTGATCTTCTCCGTTCCCAGAAACACCGCCATGGTGGCGCCGTGCTTGGAGAGTGCTGAGATATCGTCCTCTTCCAGGGTGGTGCCGGCGGGCCTAGTCACTATCAGGGATTCAGATACCCCTTTTAAGGTGAGCTGGGTTCTCAAGGCTGCCGAGGCCGCAAAGAGGGATGAGACTCCCGGCACCACCTCGACCTCGACTCCTGCTTCCTCCAAAGGCCTCATCTGCTCTAGGATGGCGCCGTAAAGGGATGGGTCCCCGCTGTGGAGCCTTATTACCGCCTTTCCTTCCTTCAGAGCCTTCAGTACCATGGCGGTGGTGCTCTCCAGGGAGAGGGTGCTACTGTCCACTAATTCTGCCTTGAGACCCGATAGAAGCTGAGGGTTTACCAGGGACCCGGCGTAGATCACCAGGTCTGCCTCCTCCAGGAGCTTTTTTCCTTTAACGGTGATGAGGTCGGCATCTCCGGGTCCTGCGCCCACGAAGTATACCTTCATTTCTTCCTCCTGGCGTAGAGCACGCTGAAATAACCGCTTTTTTCTGGTAAATCTCCCAGGTCTCCCCTGATGACCTTCTCCTCGGGGGTGCACAGCTTTATGCCCAGTATGAACTCGTCAAAGCCCTTTTGCTTCAGATCCTCAGCCATCTTCCTTGGCCTGGTGGCCTTCATCCTTATCACCATATCCACCTCTGATCCGTCGGAGACCGTGAAGGACTTGTCCAAGCCTATGCCGAACCTGGAAGCCAGGGCGGGAACGACTCCCACTCCAGCGATCGCCTCTACCTCAATCGATGGGTGCCTCTGGAGTAAAACTCTCTTTAGGTGGGTGAAGGTGGAAAAGGTGCTGACATCGCCTATGCAGGCAAAGCCTGACTCTCCCTGGAGGGCCACCTCTGCTACGATATCGGCGTTCTTGGCCCATATAGCTTCCAGCTCCGCTGGATCTTCTACCATGGGAAACTCCAGGATCTCGGGCCGGCAGTAAGGCCTTGACAGCTCTGCCGCCATCTCCCCAGGCACAAAGACCTTCTGGCATCTCTTCAAAGCCTCAGTGGCCTTGAGGGTCAAGAGCCCCGGGTCACCGGGGCCAAGGCTGATTCCTGTTAGCACCTGCCCACCACCATGAATATCGGGTTCATCGGCCTTAGGCCGATATCCCCTGCCAGGTCGTAGCCCCTGGATATTTGAACCTGGATGATCTCCTCAAAGATCCCTCTCTCTTTCATGAGCCCGGCTACCACGGATGTGGCTCCTATCCTGGCCAGGTCCGCTACTACGATGCACCCAGGCTTCGCTTTCTCCATGAGGATGGGGAAGAACCTTTCTATGCCCCTGGTGCCGCCTATGAAGCACCTATCGATCTTAGGCATTCCGGGCAGGATCTCTGATGCATCTCCCAGGAAGAAATTACCTGCAGGGACCAGGGCCTTGGAGGCCTCCACAGCATGAGGCCTTGAGTCGATGCCGTAGATCTTATCTGTGTATCTAGATGCGGCCAGGGAGACGGCCCCGGAGCCACAGCCCATGTCCAGGAATACCATATCCTGATCAATGGAAAGCTTGCCCATGGCTATGGCGATGTTCTCGGGCTGGGTGGCTGTGCCTGGAATTTTGCCTGGAGGATTGCCTGAAGGCTTAACTGAAGGCTGGCCTGGGGGCTTCATAGCGGTGAAGGTGATTTAGCAGGGATATAAGTTTAATCCAAGTAAAGTTACTTGAAGTAAAATAAAGTTGGTTTCGATCTTAGATTCAACTTGGGCTTAAGACGGCGCTTTCAATCAACATCCATTTCGCCGTTAATCTCATTATCAATTTCCTCTAACGTGTCTCCCATGGCCATATCCTGATATCCGCTGATCCTGACCAGGTCCAGCCTCGATATTTCGTAGGCCCCCCCTCTCCTCTCCAGGGCCGGGTTGGTCTCTATCTGCTCTAGGTTTACGCCCACATTCCCAGCCTTGAAGATCTCATACACCTCTCCCCAGGGCATCAGGTGGGCAGTCTTGGGATTTCCCCCGCCCCTGCGAAGCTCCACCGCCAAAATACCCTTTCTTCCAGACCTGTCTATGAACTCAGTCTCCCTCTCCAGCTGGTGGTCCCCTCCGGCATGGCTGAAATATTGCTTAAAATAAAGGCATTTAGTTTTTCGGGCATCGATGCTCTTGCACTCTATAGCCAGGTAGTACTCAGGTATTGAGGAGTCCACCAGTATGTCTATGAACTGGGAGACGAACCTGCTTTGCTTGAGCCTGTAGGCTATGGCTTTTATCCCATTGGCCTCGAAGTAGCTATTGAGGGCGGAGGCGAGAGCCCACTCGAAATCTCCCATGGCTGTACATCCCTGAGCAACTATAAAATAAAATCTTTCTCATCACTTTTGCCCCGCCAACCCCCTGGGGTTTAATCACCTGTGGAACTAACGGTTCACGGTGCGCTTGGCGCAGGAACTACAGATGACTGTGGGGAGGACTTTGTGGGATTTCATACTGGAGGTGATGCAGACCCCATGGTTAAGGGCTGCAGCTGCGCTGGCTTTTTCTGGGGATTCAGTTCCTAGAGATGCTGCTGATGGCGTACAGCGGCTCTATGGAGCTGAATATAAGCTATGGAGGCTTTAAATTCGCCCTTCATTAATCCCTATTAATCTCTCCCTTTATTTTGGCTATTTTAGCCCAAAAACTCTTATGTATATTATAGCTAGGGCTTGTATCATGTACTCAGAAGAGATGGCCAAGAAATGTGATCTCAAGATCCTGAAGACTATAGCCAAGAAGATAAACCTGATCAAGGCCCTGCTTCTCGAGGTAATGGCAGAGCTTGAGGCATCCAAGGCATAAACCGCAATTTTGAAATTAATTCTACAATCACAAAGTTGAGTAGATAGGTTGGATAGATGGCGAAATTAGGCAGGTTCATCCGCAGTAGGACCATCACCGATGCCTGGCGCAGGGGCCTCAATCTGATATGGAGGCAGGGCGTGGAGATCACCGATGAGCGTGGCACCAGGATCAAGGAGCTTCTAGCCTTGCAGGTGGTGGTGGTAGATCCTTACACCGATATGATCCCTCAGGAATACTCCTGGAACCAGGACCGACTAGAGGATTATGCCGCCCAGCTTCAGAGCGGCGAGAATCCTGGTTTCGAATACACCTACGGCGAGCGCCTCAGGTCATGGAAGATGCCTGAAAAGCCTGGACAGCCCGTAGAGCCTCCCATAGATCAAATAGATCTCTTGATTCAGAGATTGAAGACAAATCCCAACACGCGTAGGGCTACCGCCGTTACCTGGATACCTCCTGTGGACTCGGCCAAGGAAGAAGTTCCCTGCATGATCGTGGATGACTTCAAGCTCAGGGACGGAAGGCTCAATCTGACCGTGCTCTTCCGGAGCCACGACTTTGCAGGGGCTTACCCCGCTAACCTCTACGGCCTGGCCAGGCTCCTGGAGTACGTCTCAGACCAGGTTGAGGCCAGGCCCGGCTCCATCTCCACCACCAGTGCATCGGCTCACATCTACGATCACGATTGGGACTGGGTTAGGGAGATGCTCCTTGGGACGCCCGGATGCCAGGGCTCAGAATAAGACCCAGCTAATGTCCAATTAAAGTCTGATTAGAGGCTAAGCCGTCTCCTGCATGCCCATCTCTCCGGGCCTCCTGGCGGTGATGGTTATGAGCGCCACGGCGGTCCTAGGCACCAGAAGCTCCTGGTCGTCTGCGTGCATGAGGAGGTAATCGTTGTCAGCATCCCTCAGATTGCCTACGATGTGGGCCCCTGCTGCGGTGGTCACATCTATCTTCTTTCCTTTCAAGTTGCCTATCAGGTTTGATATGCCCTCGTTTGCCATTTTTCTTTCACCTCTTCTGAGATATTTTTGGCATCTCAAGGTCTTTAAGCTTAATGGCTACATCGATAGCTAGGGCTTAGATATTGAGGGATATATTGGTGATGGACTACCTTAAGTTGAGTCTTTGAGGATGGGCTTGTTTTGAGGACAGGATAATAACATGTCAAATTAGATGCACATTTACGGTATAATGAAGGGAGTAGAGCCTTCGATGGTGCTTGAAGGGATGGCAAACTCAAAGGATCCAATAACTAACGGGATTTTCAACTACTTAAGTTTAATTAAATAGGCTCCGGCACATTATTGGCTAGAAATAGCCAGGATAAGAATTGTCGTAGTAATAGTGCTATTATAGTGATGCTATAGGGCATTATAGGGAGTGCAATAGAGGGTAGTAAGGTCGAGGTATGGGATCTTAACCACTAAACCTGACCAAAAGAGATATCCTTCCCCACGATAACTTACTGCACTTATGGCGGGCAGTCTGCTGGCGGTCAAAGCCGAGGAGATCCTGCGAAAGATTGAGGACGGGAAGCCTGTGGAGTACGAGAACGTCCTAATCTTTGGAGATCTGGATCTCTACAGGCTGGACCTACCTTGCGATGAAGACCTGGGAAAGGTGGTAAGCTCTATCATAAAGATAGAGTACTCCATCATCAAGGGTGATGTCTTCTTCGACCGCTCGATCTTCTCCAACCTGGTGGACTTCGATGGCACCATCTTTACTAAGGTCGCTAACTTCTCAGAGAGCCAGTTCTGCGCCGACGCTGGGTTCTCCGAGGCCCGTTTTGAGGGCGATGCCAACTTCTATCGGGCCATGTTTAGGACCGAGGCCAACTTCTCCAGGACCAGGTTTTCGGGCGATGCCGACTTCAGGTCTGTGGCGTTCGATAAGAACCTCAACCTGGACAGCGCCAAGGGGTCGGTTATTCGCCTCTCGGATGTGGCCTTCGGAGAGGGCTCCTACATCTACTTCAGGGACCTGGACTTCAATAAGATCGCCGTCAGATGGGAGTCCATCCAGGATCACCTTCCCTATGATGGCTCTGTATACTTATCGCTGGTTAAGAACTTCAGGAACCTGGAGCAGTTCGATGATGCCGATAGTTGCTATTACCAGTATAGAGAGGAGAAGAGATCTAGGGCGACCTACCACAGAGCCAGGATCATAGATTCACTGGCCTGCATATCCTGCGGTTACGGTGTCAGGCCTTCCAATGCCGTCTTCCTAAGCCTGGGTATAATCTTCCTTTTCACCCTGATCTTTTGGGTCAGCAGGGCCATTGTGCAGGATGGCGGTACCGGCGTAGATCCGGGTGATCAGAGCCTGATTAGGTCCATACGAGATGCTTTGTATTTCAGCAGCATGGTCTTCATAGGCAGGACTCCAGTTCACATGTACACTTATGGGAACTTCCTGTATCTGACAGTGGTGGAGACCCTGATGGGCTGGATGCTTATGGCCCTCTTTCTGGTCACCCTGGGCAAGGTGATGCTGAGATAGATCTT
>CAZKWM010000039.1:0-2901 GCA_964556405.1 uncultured Methanotrichaceae archaeon
TGGCAAAGGGCTACAGGGCGCTGACAGTGGTGACGAAGGATAGCGATCCCATCTCATAGGCCTATATAGATGAGAGGGTTCCCATGAGGTGGAAGGCCTCCTCTAGCAAAAGAAGGCCGCAGGCAGCATAGCCGCCCTTGAAGAAGCATATAGCGTCCCCTCTGACGCCTTTATTTAAAACCAATGGTGTTGATTGCCGGGAGATTTCCCAGGGACGCCCACATGGAGGCCTCTTCCATCTGCATGGCCTAAAAATTTGTCCATTAACCCGGCAACGGCGAAGAGCGAGGTGCTTATCAATGAGAAGATCAACCAATCCAAGATCATATGTCTCATTGTTTATGGATTTATAGCATAATATAAAATTATTCGTAATATAATCTATAATTCTTACCACACTTTAAGCTATTTCTAAATAGAAAACGTATCATTTTCTAGACATGAAGCCTTAGATGATCATTTTTAATTGAAATTGGTGAGGCCTCCGCCGCCCATAATCCTAAAAAAATAGTCAAATGTTGTTCTTCTCAGCCTCGACTTTACTTGGGACAGAGGAGGAACCAGTCTGAAGGCTTGCCGCAATATATGCTAAAGCTCCGCAAAGAAGGCCAATGAATACCGATTGGATCATCTTGGGAGTTTCGTAGAAGTTCCAGGCGACGATGGAGGCAAAGGAGGCCACCAGGCTTGCCACGGCCTGCACCGTTTCCTCCCTTCCAGTAGAGCCCAAAGACCAGGGGCACGAAGACGCAGGCTGCAATGACCCCCATGCTCAGTGAGACCAGGGGAACTATCTGTTGGGGCACATTCTGGGTGGCATAAGCCGATATGGCCAGTATGGCCAGCCCTACAGCTCGGGTGAGGAGGAGCTATCTTATCATCAGTGATGGAGGGCTTTACGAAGCGCAGAATGTCCGAGGTAAGGGAGATGGTGGTGACCAGGACTATGGCGCTTATGGTGGACATGGCCGCGGAGAGGGCCGCGAGGAGTATCAGGCGCCAGTCAAAACTGCTTGGAAGCAGTGTCCTGGCCACGAAGGCATCCGAGTTCTTCATGAAGGGCGGCCAGATCCTGGGGTGAGAAAATGCCATAGGCCAGGACGCCTATGGAGAAGATGCACAGGACGAGGATGGCTGCAACGTAGAATACCAGTATGATCTGATTAATCATGAAGCCTCTTAAGGGTGATTAAGAAGGTGGCCACAATCATCGCTATTATGGCAGCCACAAGGCTTAGATAGATCATCTCTACCTGGAGCATCACTCATTCTCTCACTCGAAGCCTTCTCTGCAGATCGCAGAGCCTTGGACTTTACTAACCTCTGGCTTATAAACCATGGGCATTATCACCCATTTACGTACTAAATTGTACTATGATGGGGGAAAATCGCCTTACCGGTATAAAAACCTTACCCTAATAGCGAGTGTATCTAACGTGCTAAGGCTAGTTTAGTACCAATTTAAAAAAATCAAAGGATAATATATATTTCGAACCCTTAACTCCGCGAATATAGGGAATAGATCAGGTTTTTATAGGCTATTTAGACAATAGATTCTTATTTAAGCGAAAGCTTAATTCCTATTTTCTACACGACGAACACGGGGCCTTGGGCAAAAAAATGGTTAGAAGATCAAAGAAATCAAGAGGTTAAGTGCATTGAAATAAAACGGCGTGGCGCGGGGAGTCATGTTTACCATTCTACAACACATTGGAATATATCTCGAAATAAGGCTATAACGACGTCAAAATATATAGGAAAACTTGATCAAACGCAATATTTAATAAAATCTCATGAATGCCAGAGTCAAAATCAGAGGCTGAAAGTTCAACTAGGGTCAAAAGCATCAACGAGTATGGCCATGCCATTTTGCTTCATGAAGCTATGAAAGACCTAAAATCGCCGTTAATAGAAGGATTCCCTGACAATTAGTTGGAAACATACTTCCTCCCTATCTTGAGAGTTGTCGGAAATATACGTTTAAAAAAGAGCTGAAAGTGCATGGCAAAAGCCGTATAATGTGGAACCCACTTATCCTAATCTCCCGCCTTAATATCATTCTAAAGTTCTATACGATATTGGTGAGATTGACAGGATTCGATTTGATAAAGATCTAAAAAACGCAGGAAGGACTTTAATCCTGTCAAACCTAGAAATGTCTGAACAGAAAGCTTATGAGTTATATAAGAAAAGAGATATTGCTGAGAAGCTATTCGATGCATATAAGTCGATCTTATATGCGGATAGGTTATATTTGCATAGCGATGAAAGCGTGTCCGGGCACGTGTTTATCGCCTTCCTTTCTATCTACGCGCATTGTAAAATCGAATCGATATTGAAGAAGGCCAAGTTAAATAAAAATTTAACACAATTGGGTTTGTTATTTGATCTTAGTAAGATTTATCACGTTGATTTTGGTGGAGAGAGCGCAGTTATGGAAATTCCTAATAGGTTCGTAATCTAGATACACGGCTTGAACTAAACCTATTTCCCACTCTACCTAAAGGCTCTCTAAAGCTAGTGGACCAAACGAATTTGGTTTATCCTTGAACCTATTTTGCTCAACCTGAGGATCATAGAGATGCTATCAATGATAATGAACTTGGTCCTGGCAGCAAGGATTTTATAGGACCTAGTTCTCCTACATGGACCATGGCGCAAGAATCGTCCATGAGGGATCGCCTTCTGCGCAAGCGCGCTTAAAGGCGAAAAGATACGGATTTTCGACACTACTTTGAGAGATGGGGAGCAGACCCCTGGAGTAAGCCTTACCTCCGAGGAGAAGCTCACCTTGGCCAGACAGCTCGATAAGCTCGGTGTAAATGTGATTGAAGCTGGCTTTCCCATATCCTCCAAAGGCGAGTTCGAGAGCGTAAGAAGAATTGCCAGGGAGGGGCTCAC
>CAZKWM010000039.1:3001-9930 GCA_964556405.1 uncultured Methanotrichaceae archaeon
GCTGTGGCCAATAGCCTTTCGGCGGTGGAAGCAGGGGCCAGGGAGGTCCAGGTAACCGTCAACGGCCTCGGAGAGCGGGCAGGAAATGCCAACCTTGCCGAGACCGTCATGGGGCTTCAGTCCCTCTTCGGCGCTCAGACGAGCATCAAGGCCGAGTATTTGGTGGAAACGGCCAAGCTGGTCGAGAGGCTCACCGAGGTTAAAATATCCTTGACGGCTCCGGTGGTGGGCGAGAACGCATTTTCCCACGAGAGCGGCATCCACAGCCACGGGGTCATAGAGAACTCCAAGACCTTTGAGCCCGGAGTCATGACTCCTGAGATGGTGGGCCACAGAAGGAGGATAGTCCTCGGAAAGCATACTGGAAAGCACGCTGTAAAGCAGGTCCTGGAGGCCACAGGCTATGAGCCCAACGACGAGCAGCTCCACGAGATCCTCCACAGGATAAAGGAGATCGGCGATAAGGGCAAGCAGATCAGTGACATCGATGTCCAGGCCATTGCCGACATCGTGGTGGGCGAGGTAGCCAAGGGCAGACAGGCCATTATCCTAAAGGAGTTCGCCGTCATGACAGGAAACATGCTGACCTCCACTGCCACGGTCAAGGCCAATGTCAGGGGCGAGGAGAAGGTCCTGGCCAACATCGGCGTGGGTCCTGTGGACGCTGCGGTCAAGGCCGTTAGAGGGCTCCTCGGCGACGATACCTCTATAAAGCTGAGGGACTTCAGGATCGAGGCCATCTCTGGGGGTTCTGATGCCCTGGCAGAAGTAATCATTGGCGTCGAGGACGACCGAGGAAAGAGGGTCAGTGCCAGATCAGCCAGAGAGGACATAGTCATGGCCTCGGTGGAAGCCCTGGTCAGCGCCATTAACAGGTTGATATTACTGGAGGAGAACGGCCGTTGAACGAAGTAGGTGCTGAGGTGACGGATTCCCACTGTCACCTCGATTTCAAGAATTTTGATAAGGATAGGGAAGACGTGATGCAAAGGGCCAGAGATCTTGGTGTAACCATCATGATAAACTCAGGCATCGATTATTCTACCAATCGAAAGAGCCTGGTGCTGGCCAAAAAGTACGACTTCATTTATGCAACCCTTGGTTTTAACCCCAACTCAGTGGAGGGCATGAGCACCATCGACATCCAGGCTGTGCTCAACCAGATCAAGGAGAACGCCGGTGAGGCTGTTGGCATAGGCGAGGCGGGCTTGGATTACTACAGGTGCAAGAACGCTACAACCAGAGAGAAGCAGGCTCAGGTATTCTCCCAGGTCATCGAGCTTGCTGGGTCTCTGGACATGCCTCTGGTCATCCACTCCAGGGACGCAGAGCAAAGGGCCCTGGAGATGGTTTCAGATCTGAAAAAGGTGGTCTTCCACTGCTACGGTGGAAGCCTTCCCACCATGAAACAGGCCGTGGAGAAGGGATTCTACATATCCTTGGCCACTGTCATATGCAAATCGGTCTCTCATCAGATCCTGGCCAAGAACATCCCTCTGGATCGCCTCTTGGTGGAGACGGACAGCCCCTTCCTCTCCCCTCGCCACGGGAGAAATGAGCCGTCTAACGTCTTAGACTCTGTCAAACTTATAGCCAAGATAAGAAGCGTTGAGCCATCGGTAATAGCTCAGGCGACGAGAGAAAATGCCAGAAGGATCTTTTCTCTACCCTGATTTAGATAGAAAATTATAAAAAGCGGTCAGAGCATAAGTAAGAGAGGCAGTGGTCGATGGCGATACACTTCGAGCATATATTAAGGTACTTAGGCTCTAAAAAGGAAAAAGGGAGGAAGAAGATAGGTCTCCTTGTAGACGGCCCCAACATGCTCAGGAAGGAGTTTCAGACGGACTTGGAGGAGATAAGGGACATCCTCAAGGACTACGGCGATATCAAGGTCGGCAAGGTCTTCCTGAACCAGTATGCCTCTGAGAAGCTGGTGGAGGCGGTGGAGAACCAAGGGTTCGAACCTGTGATCTGCACCAGCGACGTGGATGTGAGGATGGCTGTGGAAGGGGTGGATATGATCTACAGCCCCATCATCGATACCCTGGCCCTGGTCACCAGGGATGCCGACCTGAAACCTGTGCTCATGAAGGCTATGGAGCACGGAAAAGAGACCATAATCTTTGGCGCCGAGCCCGGATTTTCGGTAGCCCTTCGTAACTCCGCCGACTACGTCATAGTGCTTCGCGATGGGGAATATGTGACCGAACCCGAATAGCTTTTTAAGAAAGAGCGCCCCAATCTTTTGGGATGAACTTCTAAATCAGGTGGTGATACTAGGGCGTTGTTGGCTCAGATAGGTCACAGGTACGACTTCAGGAAGAGGGATTCGTGGGGCCAGCCCGAGGTATTGACGGTTAGCAGCTGGAGAGATAGGCTGCCCTCAGGCCTTCCTGTCTCTTCCTCGGTCATCATCGTTGGGTTATGCGTGCTGGTTTCTCTGGCAAGCCTAGTGGTCCCAGGCTTTGTCAGCAACTACCTGGTCCTCTATCCAACCAGCGTCTTGGAGAAGCCCTGGACCCTCATCACCTACATGTTCGTCCACGCCAACTTCGATCACCTCTTCTGGAACATGCTCTTCCTGTTCTTCTTTGGCATGGAGCTGGAAAGGAGGGTTGGTGAGAGGGTCTTTCTAGCCGTCTATCTGCTCTCAGGGATAGTGGCAGCTTTGGGCCAGATGGTCCTTACCAGTGGTCCCATGGTGGGGGCAAGCGGTGCTCTCTACGGCGTTATGGGTGCCCTCGCAATTATAGCCCCGGAGATCAGGGTTCTCATCGCCTTCATCGTCCCTCTGAGGATTCAGTACGCAGTGGCGGCCTTTGCAATCATCGACTTCCTGTCATTAGGCGCTGCCGACAGCATAGCTCACATGGCCCACATCGTGGGGCTGGTGGTTGGATTGGCCTTCGGCTATGCCCTGGCCGACCGACAGAGAAGCTATTATTAATATTAGTATTATTGAACCCTACCAAAAAACCTTTTTCTAACTTTTTACCTCCATAAATATTAAGAAGGATCAGAGCGAAGGTAAGATATGGAGTAGCGGTGATTACCTTTGAACTCTATGATCAAGGGATCCATTGGCACAATTGTTGGGGAGACCAACCCCATATCATTCAAGTTTCTCATTGATGGGGATGTAGGAAGGGGGGCTTACATCAAGATAAAGGGAGATGGCAGAGACTGGATCCTGGCCCAGGTGGAGGACGTCAAGAGGTCCAATGCCGCCTTCAACTTGAGCATTTCCAACAAGGACAACGTGGCCAAGGAGGTGGTTGTAGCCGAGGCTAAGGTCATAGGCATCGGATCAGAGGGAAAGCTTCGAATGCTCACCATGCCGCCCAGGCCTGGCGAGGCCGTCTTTATGGCCGATGAAAAGCTCATCAAAGCAAGCCTGGGCCTTGCCAAGGGCGACATGTACATAGGCCTCCTCAAGGGCTATGATATGAGGGTGGAGCTGGATGCCAACACCCTGGTGCAGAAGCACTGCAGCATCCTGGCCAAGACCGGCAGCGGCAAATCTTATACTTCAGCAGTCATTTTAGAAGAGCTGCTAGAGAGAAGGGTAGCTCTCCTTATCATAGATCCCCACGGCGAGTACGCCTCCATGAAGGATGCCAACCGCGAGGGCAATTTTAAGAAGTTCAATGTCAAGCCCAGGGGTTATGACGTGACGGTCTACACCCCCAGCAACATGTTAGCCAACCCCAAGGCAGACAGGTCTTTCAGGTTTAACGATACTAACCTCACGGCCAGAGAGATCGCCAAGATGATCCCTAACGAATCCACCAGCGGCATGATAGGCCTCCTTTACGAGGCCATAAGCGCTCTCTCAGCAGAGACGGATGTCTACACCCTGGAGGACGTCATAGACCAGGTGGTCAAGAGCACCTCCAAGACCAAGTGGAACCTGGTGGGGCAGCTTGAATCTCTCCTGGAGATCGGCCTCTTCTCGGGCACTCCCACGCCCTTAACCGATATTCTGAGGCCCGGGAGGGCATCGGTCATAGACATGACCGGGATCGCCCCCGAGCTACAGTCCATGGTGGTGGCCCGCCTCCTGACCGATCTCTTCGAGGCCAGAAAGAGGGGCCAGGTAAACCCAGGCATGGTGGTGGTGGAAGAGTGCCACAACTACTGCCCTGAGAGGGGAAGCGGCAATGCTGCAAGCTCAAGCATCATCAGGACGATAGCTGCCGAGGGCAGGAAGTTCGGCCTGGGGCTCATGGTAATAAGCCAGAGGCCCGCCAGGGTGGATAAGAACATCCTTTCCCAGTGCAACACCCAGGTCATCATGAAGGTGACTAATCCCAATGATCTCAAGGCCTTGAGCAAGGGCCTAGAAGGTATGACTACGGAGCTGGAGGAGGAGATCAAGAGGCTTCCTGCAGGCACCGCCATGCTTGTCAGCAATGAGATAGAGCGTCCAGTCCTGGTCAATGTGAGGCCCAGAAAATCCAGGCACGGCGGCGTGAGTACCCAGATTGTGAGCAGGGATACGGAGGCTCCGGCTGCCAAGCCACGGGCCAGGGATGCAAAGTCCCCACCTTCCAGGGCACCCGGCAGAGGGCCTGCTTCGCCGGCTGGCGGGAAAAACTCAGGCGGAGGCATCCTCAAGAAGGTCTTTGGACCCAGAAGGGCTTGAAAAGTCTACCTCTAATCCATTCTCTCTTCCTTAATTTCCGGCTTATTACGCCAGCAGCCTTTAGGTGAGCCTTTTATTTCATTGGAGAAGGATTTACCACAGTCCTTTCCATCTGTGCTGTATACTTTTTCCAGAGTCTCATAAAAGCTCATCGCTTTTTTATACTTCATGCGCCATCTGCACATATTTTCGTCCAACAACCTCACTTTTTCGTTTGCCGATGGTCATATTCCTGAATAAATATTACGCCGTTATCTCATATCATTTATAGGAAAAGTTAAATCACTAGATCGCTAATAACTATCTTGGAGCATCCATTATATATTCCACATCAGGGGTTGACGCCCTCAAAAAGCAAAAAACCCAAAGGAGTAACCCTTTCGTGACTCGATACCTTTACCTGCTCATCATCATCGCTGCCATGATCCTGGCGATATCATCATCCGCTGTGGTGGGAGCTGGAATCATGACCGCTAATAGTAGCGCTTTAACGGTCGACCTTGGCTTCACCACCGTGCCTAAGGAGTACACCTGCGATGGATTGAACGTCTCGCCAACGATCAATATCAGCGGCCTGATAGCGCCTTATGCAGCCATCATCTTGGAGGACCCGGACGTTCCCAGCGGCACCTTCACTCACTGGATTGCCTGGAATCTTCAGCCAGAAGGCTATATACCTGCCGATATTCCCAAAGTTACCGTCCCTTTCAACCCCATCCAGGGAGTTCAAGGGAACAACAGCGCAGGAAAAATCGGTTATATTGGACCATGTCCACCTCCCGGAACCCCCCACAGGTACTTCTTAAGCGTCTATGGTCTGGACCAGAGCCTTAATCTTCAACCTGGATCGTCGAAGAGTGCCCTTCTTTCGGCGATGAAGGGGCATATCGTGCAGCAGGGCGTGACAATGGCCATGTACGGGCGATAATGAGTGATAGAGCAAAAGCTGATAGAACACAGAAACACCAGCTATCTCCCAAAGCTGCCTATAGGAAATACCAAGGAAGAATTAGCTGGCCATATTTCGGCCAGCAATATCTTGCTTTTTAATTGATCTGACTGCAGCTCCAATATCTTTATTTGCTATCATAAGCCCTAGTAAATAAAGGGATCATTGGATTTGTGCGCATTTAAGAGAGGAGGATTTGAAAACATGGCATCCGATAAAACTCCTATTAAGGTCGATCTTGGGTTCAGCACTGTGCCCAAGGAGAATACCTGTGATGGAAGAGACCTATCGCCAAAGATTAACCTTAGCGGCCTCGTGGCGCCTTATGTGGCCCTGATCGTAGAAGATCCCGATGCCCCTTCCGGCACCTTCACCCACTGGATCATATGGAACCTCCAGCCCAAGAAGTACATACCCGCTGAGATCCCAACTGATCAGGTTCTCATCAGCCCCATTCAAGGTGTTCAAGGGAGAAACAGCGGGGGAGATATCGGCTACATTGGTCCTTGCCCGCCTCCGGGAAAGCCCCATAGATATTTCTTCAGGGTCTATGGTCTGGATCAGAGCCTCAACCTTCCGCCTGGAGCCTC
This sequence comes from uncultured Methanotrichaceae archaeon, assembly GCA_964556405.1. Classification (GTDB taxonomy): domain Archaea; phylum Halobacteriota; class Methanosarcinia; order Methanotrichales; family Methanotrichaceae; genus UBA114. Next base: position 9,189 of record CAZKWM010000039.1, read on the forward strand.
TAAGAGCACCCTGCTGGCGGCCATGAAAGGTCACATAATCCAGCAAGGAGAGGCCATGGCGACCTATGGCAGAGGACGCTGAGGGCTTTGGATTCAGGCATCAGTTCCCTTTTTATCCTCATTATCCTGGAGATTGCTCTTGTACTGGGCAAGTCTCAGCATTAGAATCCAGGTTCCCACCAGGGCTTGGGTAATGAGATATATCCCTACTAGTATCATCCATCCGATCAATTCAGCGCTGCCCGTAAACATGGACTAGGCTATAAATACCAGAGCTATGTAGCAGACGATGTTGGGCGTCGGAAGCTTTTCTAGAACCTGGCCTCTTCCAAGGATGCTGCTCTGACCGCCCTTCTTAATTATCAGGTCAAGCCAAAGCCTGACGGTGTCGAAGATCTGCCACACCCCCAGGACCAGTAGGGTGTCTCATGCGGTTCTTAGAGATTCACCAGTATAGAAGTCGTGCCAGCTCTCGGAGATGTCAATGGCTTCACTCTCAACCATACCAATTCAACAGTACATATCCCTTGAAGGTCTCTTTTACTTAACATTTGTTATTGATCGGATCTGGCCGGAAACCGGGGCCAATAATTTCAAGTTAACAGGGATCAATCCCACATGGATGTTCACCTCCAAGATGTTCATAGATGGTCGATCCGTGGATTCCTGCTCAGGCAAGGTATCTGTCATCTATAATCCCGCCAACCAGGAGCCGGTGGCCAAAGTATCCCTGGGAACCAGG
>CAZKWM010000039.1:10030-13435 GCA_964556405.1 uncultured Methanotrichaceae archaeon
TTCGTGGCCAAACCCCCAAGCTTGGCTCCACTGGCTGCCACGGCCTTCCTCCAGGCCATCAATGATGCGGGATTTCCGCCGGGCACCATCAATGCAGTCCACGGCCCTGGCGAGGAGGTAGGAGCAGAGCTTGTGGAAAATCCCATCTCCAGAAAAATAGCCTTCACCGGGGAGACTTCAACTGGAAGGCGGATCATGGAAAAGGCCGCTGCTGGGATAAAGAGGGTATCCCTGGAGCTGGGAGGTCAATCCCCCTTCCTGGTCTGTGAGGATGCAGACCTGGATAAGGCCGCAGCCGCAGCATCTCAGAGGGCTTTCTCCAACATGGGACAGATTTGTATCAGCGTAAACAGGATCTACGCTGCCAAGATCATAGCCGAGGACTTTGCAGATAAGCTGGTATCCATGGCTGAGAAGCTTAGGGTTGGAGACGGCATGAGCCCAGAGGTCGACCTGGGCCCCATGTTCAGCCAGTCCCAGAGGGAGAAGACCGAGGCCCACGTGGCCGACGCTCTGGAGAAAGGGGCCGATCTCCTCTGCGGAGGTAGAAGGCCCCAGGGCGAAGAGTTCTCTAAGGGTTACTTCTACCTGCCAACGGTTTTATCCAAAGTAAATCACAGCATGAGGGTCACCAGAGAGGAGACCTTCGGACCCGTGGCCCCAGTCATCAGGTTTGAGTCCCTGGATAAGGCCATCGACATGGCCAACGACTCAGAATATGGCTTAGCGGCCTATGTTTTTACATCAAATCTGTCCACAGCCTTAACCGTTGCCGAGAGGCTGGAGGCCGGAGGCGTCGGGGTAAATCTGAATAATGTCGTGGAAGTGCAGGCGCCTTTCGGCGGTTGGAAGCAGAGCGGCCTTGGACGGGAACTCGGACATTACGGCCTCGAAGGATACCTGGAGGTCAAGCATATACGTCTGGGATTGTAATGATTTTAATAGGCAGGTGAGCAGAGGGGGCACGATCCTCTGGCTTTGCTTCCATTTCCTCCATTACTCTCAGCGCTTACAGCACCTTCAGAGGTTCCTCCGCTGCATATGTTCTCAGAGAGATCCATGCTCCAGTCAGAAAGCTGCCATCCAGAATAGGCTAAGGATGCTGATCCTCCCAAATCCACGGCAATGCCGACATCGGCCTCAGCGGTCTCAGATCCATCAATGGCAGTGGCCTCGACATGAGCATTGTTCACATACCTTCCTTTTCCAGGAGCCTTGGCTGAATAGACTATGTACTTAGTCTGGCCAGGTTTTATTGAGGATATTACCCAGCTCAAATAGTAGGGATCGTTCCCTGTCAGCAGGGATGAGTTGAGGAGGCTCATGCCTCCGGGCAGATAATCGCTCACCCTGGCTACCACTGGGTAGTTGGCATTATTGGTTACCGCTAGCTCATGAGGAGGATGATAGCTCTGGTATTCCTAGCGCTTCTGGCGGTTCCAGAGGCAGCTCAGGCATACACTTCAGAACAGCTGTCCGATATGCTATGTTTCAGTCCCTAATATCAACGTAACTCATGTGAACGAGACCGCTTATATGGCCCTGGGGGCAGTGCAGGCACCAGATACAGGTGACGTTTTGAGCCAGATCGACAAACGCCCTGGCATCAACGTAACTCAGGTCAATGAGACAGCATGTCTCGTTGTCCTGCAGCCAACCGAGACGACTATTACATTACGCGATGAAAATAACAGGTACGTTCGTGGGTACAATGAAAACCTCTATGTGGATAGCACAGATATCAATGCTCCAGAGAAGTTCCGTCTCATTGATCACGGGGATGGTAAAGTATCTTTTATAGCCCCCAACGGACACTATGTGGGTTTTTCCTCGGGTACAAACGTTTATGATGGCGGATGGTACGAGTCGTCTTACCCTACGGCTCTTTTTGACAATGTTTCTGAGAGTACCATTTTTGAGAAAATAAGTAAAGGCGATGGAAGATACGTTTTTAAAACTCATGACGACGGCTATTTAAAAGTGGTGGATGACTGACACTCTACACCGGCTATTGTGGCAGACTTTAGTGGTTCCTATGATATCTTCCAAATGGAGATTCAAGACGAACCTATCCAAAAGTCTATAGACGCCATCCGCCCAGGTGGCAGCATCTACCTGAAGGAGGGCGTTTACAAGGGACCTGTGACTATTGATATGTCTGTGAACATATTTGGTGCTGACTCAGGCGAAACGTTCATAGACGGAAACCAACAAGGCTCAGTATTCACTATCGGCAAAACGGACCCGAATATTGATGGCGAATTATCTACTATCTCCATTAGTGGAGGTTCGAGCGAATATGGAGGCGGTATCAAAAACTTCGGTAGACTGAGACTATTCGATGTCATCATAAACGGAAATACCGCTAGTCAATATGGAGGCGGCGTTTTCAACCATGGTAGTATAATCTGTGCCACAGCCGGTATTTTCGATAACTCTGCAAAAGTTGGAGCGGGGATTTTTAACGACCTCGATTCGAATTTGGATCTGAACGCTGTTATCATAAAATCTAATACAGCTGCTGTTTGGGGCGGAGGGATTTTGAATGTCGGCAACATGGTCTTTAGAGGAGGCACTGTGTATGGGAATGAACCCGATGATATAATAGATGCCACTATCCATCATGCCGCTGGTGACCTAGGCTCACCAGCGGTTAATTCTGGGGGTAGTTCATGCGGCACAACCCCAGTGACTATGCTCATATGAGGGTGGAGCTGGATGATTAACTGCCCCCGCGGTACTATGTGTCCTGAATGTACTGGGAATAACATGCATGCCTGGAGCCCAAAGCAAAAAATGATGAACAGACCAGCCTTCAAAAGGCCAACCATGGGTATCGGCATCAACGACACCCTTTCATGATGCGTCTCCGTACTCGTACAAGCTATGGTTGTCGCGGACTACTTCAGTTAAGACCGCGAAAAGCCATTCTTCTGGGTACCCATTTATCATAGCTTGTTCCTCGCTAGAACAGCTACGTATAACTTACAGACCCAGGATGGCTGTAGCTACTGGTATGCCTAAATTATAAATACCAACCTGAACTCGACACCCACCTCTACGCTCTAGATTCTACCTCATCGTAATCAGCGTCGGCTGATTCAGCCAACCAATATCAGGAGGTCAGACAAATAAACTTGATTATTATTCCATGGTCTTTGGAATGAGTAGTTAATCAAACGTCATTTTTGGACTAGCTTACTAGTATGTGAAATCAGAGTGTATAACTGTGGGTGCAAGTGCATGCAAGCTTCTTGCAGAATGCTCCCCGTCTGGTTTATTGTTAATGGGATGATTTGTTAGGAGAGGAAAGCGGCTTAACTAGTTCTCTTCTCTTTTCGATTGAGAAACCTAAGCAGAGATCTAATTCTTACAAGGGCCCGGAACCTCACTCTTGTATTTGAA
>CAZKWM010000040.1:0-13255 GCA_964556405.1 uncultured Methanotrichaceae archaeon
AGGGTAGCTGTCAACCTGCCTATTGTGTCGAGATTCGTTGCTCAGGCGCAAGCCCCGTCCTTTAGGGAAGGGGTAGTTGACGGTATGCCTTAATGGCAATGGAGTAATTATTAATGGTAGCTCGTTTTAATCCCTTTGCTCTGAGGTGCTCCCGGAAAGTATCGAAACTTTCTTGGCTAGGAGATTTGCAAAAATCCAAGTATTTACCCACACGGAAAAAGTAAGTTTCTATTACAATAGGTCTAAACCCTTGGTCTTCCAAGTATCTTTTGAAGTTAGATAGCCGGCTAGTTCGGTTACAAGGCATCTCCCATCTCGTGTACACATCCCCCAGTCTGTGACCTTAGCACGGAGGATGCCAGCAAAAACGATAGTAAGCGCCGAGGGTGGGATTCGAACCCACGGGTCCCGAAGGGACACAGGTTTAGCAAACCTGCGCCATACCAGGCTAGGCGACCTCGACTCCAACAATAGACTTTGACCTGTCAGTATTTAAACTCTGCGTCACCTAACTTCTATAGTTAAATGCGGTAAAGGAGCATGTGGCCGCCTCCAATGGTCCTTCTGCCCGAGGTATCCATACTCTTCCTTTCTATCACGCATCCCTCGCCCATTCACAGCCCTCTTATTACGAACGTGTTTTATAAGAATGGTTGCCACTACATCGCAGTTCCCTTGATTTCAGAAACCAATGAGACTTGTCAAAAGATAGGGACTTCTTATTTTGCTATTTTCGCACGTATTTAGCATTTTGAATTCGATTTCGTTAATTCCATGGGCTTTTGAAATCAACCATAACTGACTTTATGGTGGTCATGTTAATGAGGCTGGCTTTGATATTATTATTATTAATGATCGCCTTCAGCACCTTTGAATGTCTTGCTCAGGATAATTCAGGATTTGATCAGTAATATTGGGTGGCATGCAGATATGAATTACGGCTTTGCCCAGGATAGCTTGGGATATGCAAGCTCCTATAACGAGTCGTGCGGTTTTGCAGCGAGCCTAGGAAACTACGACCATGCCGAGGGATTTTATAAGAATGCACAAGACCGTTCGGATCAGGCCCAATACTTCGAGGATAAAGCCCAGGATATAATCTCAACAGCCAATCACTCTTATTCCGGCAATTCTTGCTATTTATCACCAGGTGCTTACTATAACGACAGGTCTTATTGGTGCAGCTTTTACGGGAGCATGAACTATGATGTTGCATCCCATAGAAACAACCTTTATCAGGATGCTTCCTTCCAGGACACATTCTATCGGAGCAATCCCTGTCATAGCTATTCAAGCGGTTATTATTATCAGCCTTCATCCTCTTCGAAGGTATACTCTTCATCCGGATCATCTTATTCTTCAGAGTCCTCCTACTCTCCAAAGTCATCCAGCACTGGCGGCTCGACTGCTGCGGCTCCATTCTCCTCGGATGGTGTATTGAAAGGAGCCTTAGAATTCGATCGCTCCACTCAGCTCTACATCCCCGATAGCGCGGTCTCTTTTGGCCCTGATAACTCGATGTACCTCCACATAACCCTCCAAAGCCGACTATACCTAAGATCAGGCCTTGAATAACATCGACGGCAGCATCTTGTCCTCGTATGTGTAGAATTCAATGAAATTTTTCATTCCACGCATACCATAAGATCCTTAGTTGTTACTATCCCAACCAGGGTCCCACCCTCCACCACGGGAAGCCTTCTAATCCTGTGCACCCTCATCAGTGTGGCGGCTTCTTTAGTAGTAGCCTTGGGATTCACGGTTATAAGAGGTGCAGGAGTCATGATCTCAGAGACCTTTACCGTGGCTGGGTCCAGGCCCTTGACCAAAACTTTTCTAAAGATTTCCCCAGTGGCCACTATCCCCTCCACCTCTTTCAGCAAGCCTTCCCTGGCAATGAGAACACATCCTCTATGGCCCCTCTACCATGGCCCTGATAACCTCTGTTACCGGGGCACCCGGCCTGACGGTGTAGAGGGGATAGTTCATCAGGTCCCTGACTTTCATGCTAATGGAGAATATAGCTATTGATAAATTATCCTTTCTGCCATCCACCCCTTGAACCCGGGCCAAACCAGGCGATCCTTGGTGAAGCTGTAGTTTCAGCATCTTCCTCCCTCAGATCCAGGTCCACCAAGGCAAAGAGTCCTTTTCTCATCTCCCCTGGATTTACTGCCAGGGTTCTTCCGATCCTTGCTTCTCCTCTGGCCTCGTGGATGTGGGCGCAAAATAGGAGGTCGGGCTGGAACTCTTCTATGAATTTCCTTAGTCCAAGGGAGCCGGTGGCCTCGCCATCAAAGGCCCTGTCCAGGATGCCCCTGGGCGGTTGGTGGGTCACGAGGACCCTCCGCCCAAAGGGCGATATCTTCTCAAAAGCCTCCTTTATAGATATGTAAACCTCATCATCGCTGTGATAGCACCATCTCTCATCCCTCCACATCCTGGGGTCAGAGGTCCCCACGCATCCAAGGCCTGCAAAGCCAGTTCCCATGACGTACAGGGACCTCTTGTGCAGAACCGAGAACCCCGCGTTCTCCCAGAGCCTGACTGCAAAGCCCCTGGGATCCATATTTCCAGGAACTATGAGGATAGATGGCCCCAGGTCTCCCAGGGCCTCTATCACGGGCATGGCCTCCCTCTCACTTCCGCCATCGTGGAGGTCGCCGCAGACCACGGCCAGGTCTGCCTTCCTCGCCTCTTCAGGTATGCTCTCCAGGGCCTCACCCCTTCCGTGGACATCCGCCAGTGCAAGAATTCTCAGAGCTCACCCCACCTCATCTCAAAGCCCACGACAGGCTGCTCAAGGCCGAAGTTCCTCACAACTGCAGGATGAACCTCTCCGAAGACACCAATCGTCATCTCACTGTCGACGATATCCGCAGCTCTTCCGGGCAGGAAGGCCCCATCCTCAGACGGCTCTATGTCAGCCTTGGCCATCATCTCCTGAAGCACGGCATCGGCGATCGACCGTATCTCGGAGAAGTTGGCTGAGCTGTGGATGGAGGCGCATGCAAGGTTCAGCTTCGTCTTTCCATCCTCCACTACTTCTCCCACGGCGAAGATCCTCTGGGGCAAGGGATGATGCTGGTTCAGGGCGAAGATCTCCAGGAGGCTTGGGAGGATAGTGGTCCTGAGGATTGTGTGAAGCTCGCTTATTGGATGGAGCACCCGAATTTCCCCTGAAGGCAGCCTCCTCATCTGCTCGAACTGGACCTTCTCGCTGGTCAGGGTAAAGGGCAGGACCTCTAGATACCCAAGGCCAGTCATGATGTCACGGATCTCAGCTTTCCTGGCCTCTACTGGGTGGGGCTTGCCTACGGTCACCGTCTTAGGTAGCTCCAAAGTCAGATTCTCATACCCAAAGCCCTTGGCTGCGTCCTCGAAGATGTCCCAGGAGTGTATTATATCCACGCGGTAGGCGGGGACCTCCACCTCGATATCTACTTCCTGGCCGTTGGCTTTAGCTCCGAACCTCATCCGCTCCAGGGCTGCAGCCAGTCCCTTGGGCGAGAGGTCGAAGCCTATGAGGCTGTTGGCCTTGGCACAGTTGATGATCCACCTGGCAGGGGTAAGGTTAGGGGAGACGAAGTCGCCCTCCTTTCTCTTGACCAGGACGCTCTCAATCCTTCCTCCACGCTCGGCCAGGGCCGTGGCCACGATGTTCAGAGCTTTGTGGACTACGGGATCAGTGCCCGTAACATCTATGAAGAGGTCGTGGGTGTCCTCCTCAACTCTGGTCAGATCGCCATTGATGATGGGCGGGAAGGATAGGACCCTGTTCTTGGCATCGACTATGAGAGGATAGCGATCGAAGCCATCCAGGATATGGCCGTAGCCGACACCCTTGGGATGCTTGGTCAGCATCTCCCTCATGGTCATCTCCTCGGTGAAGTCCAGGGGCACGAACTTCCTCTCCGGGTTTTCAGCTAAATACCTGAAGGGCGGCTCCACCCTGGTGATATCGTGGACTCCAATGGCTACCTTGCGCCGGTTTCTTCCCAGTCCCCAGTGGAGATCCTCCTGGAGGTCCATGAGGGACTCTATGGCCGGGTCTGAGAACTCAAGGTCCCTGACCACGGCGCAGGCGATGAGAGGCCTGACCGCATTGACCGAGGGGTCCACCTCCAGGATGATCATTCCGGGATGAACTTCATACTGGGGTAGGCCCACCTCGACTCCGAGGAATCCCCTAAGGGCCCTGGCAACGCCCTCAGCGCTGTAAAGATCAGGCCTGTCCGGGAAGAATTCTACATCTACATAAGCCTCTTCGGCCTTCTTTCCGATATCAGCTCCCATCATGGGAAGCCTGCTTAAGATGACGTCCCTGGAGGCGCTCACCAGCTCCTCCAGATCTTCATAATACAACCTAACTACGGGCATCTACTTCACATCCTGAGGGATATGGGCATCTCCCTGAGCCACTGAATATCCGGCTGATAGAGCAGCCTCAAGTCCTTGAGTCCAAGCTTTAACATGGCCACGCGGCTGACTCCCAGGCCCCAGGCCAGGACTGGATAGTCTATGCCGAAGGGCGCCGTCACCTCCCTCCTGAAGACTCCTGCTCCACCGAGCTCCACCCATCCCAGGCCATCTATGAAGACCTCGGGCTCCACACTAGGCTCAGTGTAGGGGAAGTATCCCGGCCTGAACCTCACCTCCTCAAAGCCCATCTTGGCGTAGAACTCCTTCAATACTGCCAGGAGGTTGGCGAAGGTCACATCTCTGTCCAGGATTATGCCCTCTAGCTGCTCGAACTCGGGGGTGTGGGTGGCGTCGATGGCCTCCCTCCTGTAAACCCTGTCTATGCCGAAGGCCTTGACCGGGGGCTCGGGGTGATCGGCCAGGTACTTTATGGTCACAGAGGTTGTATGGGTTCTGAGAACCTCCTGGCTGGCGATCTCCGGGCTCCAGCATCCACCCCAGCCGGTGGACCCGACGTTCCCGCCGCACTCATGCATTTCCTTTACCTTGGTGAAGTCGGGTATCTGGGCTTTAGTCGAGAGATAGAAGGTATCCTGCATCTCCCTGGCCGGGTGATCCTGGGGCTGGAAGAGGGCATCGAAGTTCCAGAAACTGGACTGGATTATTTGACCTCTAATCTCGGTGAAGCCCATCTCCAGCATGATCTCCCTCATTCTATCTATGATGCGCTGGTAGGGGTGTTCCTTTCCTGGATAGATCCTCTCAGCGGCCAGAGTGACATCGTAAGACCTGGCACAGTAGCGCTTTCCGCCCAGGACTACGCAATCGCCTTCCCACTGGCCGGATTTAACCATCTCCGGGGTGACCTGGGCTACCATCTCCGCGGCGGCTTCGCAGATCTCAGCAGCGGCCTTGGAACCTTCGGGGGTGACCTCGTAGCTCCAGGACTTGGATGTGGAAATGTTGACCAGGCCCCTGCTCTTCAAGGCTGCTAGAGCCTTTTTATCCATCTCTGTGGTCTTCTTTGGCCCCTGAAGAAGTATCTTTAAGGCTATCTCATCCTCGCCTAGAGGAGCCTCTCCCTTGGATCCAATCTTTCCGCCCTCGATGGCAGCCCAGCCTTTCCTCTTCAGCCAGCCCAGGCCGATCTTCAAGGACGGGTCCTTCAGCTCAGACACGGAAGTCCCCGCCATCCCTAAGAGCCTGCGCTCGGGTAGCCCCTCCCCCGCATACTTTCTGCCTTCCTCGGTTAGGGCCACCGTCTCCTCTGTGGACTTGAAAACCTTGATCCGCCCTTTTTCTGCCAGGGCATCGGCCGATGCCCTCACCGCCTCAACCTTGGTGCCCGTCTCCTCAGCTACCTCCTGAGGGTTGGTAGCGCCTTTTATTATCGCTTTAATAACCTTGGAATCGATCTCTGACAGCATGATGATCCTCTCAATAATCAGGCGTGAGTGAAAGACGCCTTTTTAGATAAAGCGCCTCCGGTCCTGCCTACGGGTGATAAGAAAAGTCTCTCTACTGACTAAAGTGCTTGTTCATCTCTTCCAGGGCCTTCATGGCGCCCTGAACTGCCATCTCGAAGAAGGTCAGGCCTTTCTCTCTGGAGGACCGGCTGGGATCCCCCATGATGCCGTTGCCCATGAGGTGCCGAACGTCCTTCAGGATTAAAAACCTTGGCCTGGGCGGGTAGTTGGCCTGGGGTTTTCCTTTGACCAGACTCTTCCTCAAGGTCAACATAAGAGAGGTCTCTATCTCCCCCGAGTGGCCGTCGTGGGGGGCCTCGACTATGGAGTTATCTATGAGATCGAAGAGGGAGACCAGGCTGACTAGAACATCCCTCTCCGCCGCCACGTTCTGGCAGGCTTCCTGTAGGGCCGAGACGTGCTGGCCCCCGGCGTGGCCCGTGAGCACCATGATCTTGTTAAAGCCCGTATCGTTGAGGGAGAGGAGCACGTCGTGGGCGAAGAGCCGGAGGGCATCGAAGCCTATGGTTATGGTCCCCGGGAAGCCTTTAGTGCTCCTGCATATGCCGTAGGGAATCGCGGGGGCCACCAGAACACCAGTTCTTCTGGCCGCCTCCTTGGCCACCTCGACCGCCTCGACCGTATCTGTAAAGACAGGGAGATGGGGGCCGTGCTCCTCGGTCGCTCCTACCGGCAATATTACCGTTTTTGTCTTCTCCAAGGCAGCCTGAATCTCAGGCCAGCTCATCTCCTCAAGGAGCATTAACTCACCTGGATGGTGCTCCCTGACATCACTGCTTCTTCGGGCACCTTGAGCGCGGAGGCCTTGCTGCCGATGTTCAGCTGGTATGGCCCTATCGGCATGGTATCGAAGTGGGTTCCGGCGAGAGACGGTCCCTCGGTTGAGTAGGGCAGCACCAGGGTAAACTTGCCGCTGGCGTCGGCGGTAGCGGACTGCTTGTACTCAAAGAGCCTCTGATGGTTGGTAAGCACGTTAACCGTTGCGCTTACCTTGGCTCCAGGGGCTGCCATGCCAATGACCATTGCGCCTGGGACATGCTCGAAGGTCTTGACGAACTTTTGACCGTCGTAGGTCACCGTGTTCTCGGACTCATGGACCAAGCGGTAGTGCTGCAGGGCCTCCAGAGGTACGGATGAGGTCATGGCGGTTGGAGCACTGTTGCCTATGATCTCGGCTCTGTAACCCTCGCTCCCGGCCTGCTTGACGTAGTTCTGAAGCTCGATGTAGTTGCTGGAGATCAGGGGTGGATCGGTTACGACGCTGAAGGTGTTGCCGTTCTGCTCCATAAGCTTGTACTTTATGGCGAAGGACTGACCTACCGGAGTCCCGGACCCGTCGAAATAGTACAACCTCGAGGACATGGTCTGGAAGTACGGGGCACGCAGGGCGAAGATGGGCTTGGCTGTGTCTCCCTGCAGCTGGTAGAATGCACCGTAGTACTTGCTTGGGGATACACCAGACCAAGAGGCCATAGCATGGAACTTCTCGTTGTAAGAGGCCATCTGGACGTCTATCATCACGTACTTGATGTTCGTGTAGGGCGACTTGGTCGTATCCAGGTTGGCCGCCACCATCTCAGCGGTCGACTCATTCTGAGCTATGAAGAAAGGTGAGGATCCCGCGATATTTCTGGTAGTGCTGCCTATTCCCTGCTGGAAGGGGTTGGCGTTGGGTATCCTATGCCCATTCGTCTCTATCAGGTGGCCGTAGTCCCACCAGGACATGATGCCGTAAGTCGTGCTTGGGTAATCGAAGGGCTTCCCATCCGTCGGCTTATCGTAGATCTTGTAGATATCCATGCCTGGGTCAGGGGTATTGTTCACTAGCCAGGCGGTGGAGGTGAGCCAGTCTGATTCAGGTCCTCCGGTAGCATACAACCCCGAGGCCAGGCTCAAGGTGATGCTCGGATATATGAGAAGGGCGAAGAGGACTATAGCTGATACTGCTACTTTTCCATTATCGATCAGGTCCTTGGAAGGGTCCTTGAAGTTCAGATTTACGTGGGTGCTGTCCAGACCCAGCTCCTGGAGAACCCAGACCGCCAGGAAACCTGTCAGGACTGCTACGTTGACCCCGTAGTAGTAGGAGAACCTGTTCTCGGCCAGGGTCAGGAAAAGGATAATGACCGACCAGACCATCATGCCCAGGTAAAGAGGTTTCTGGCCCTTGATGTAGCGCATGAGCATGAGGGCCATGGCCAGTATGGCCAGGAAGAAGGGCGAGAGCCAGACTAGGTAGGTGCTCCCGAACATGGGCCCTGGAAAGTAACCCTGGATGGTGTCCAGGGAGAAGATCCCCTGGGGATAGAGCAAGGGAGACACCTCAGCCACGGTGGCGGCTCCGCCGGATCTCGGCTGGAAGATGCTCAGACCGTGGTAGAAGGCATCGGTGAACTGGGGCATGATAATGCTCAGGGCGAGCATCCCCAGGGCTGAAGTGCCCGCTATGGCTCCTGGGAAGTAGAACTTATTGAGCCCCTTTTGCCTTAGGACCTGGGCCAGGAATACTACGAGAACACACGCTGCAGTGCCCGCCAGAAGGATAGTGGGCTGGAATAATGAGTAGAGGTAGTTGGTGAAGCCGTTGTAAAGCTTGACGAAGGGCAGCACCATGACCATGGCCAGGAGGAAGGTGATGGCTCCTGAGACCCCCAGGTACTCTACATCCCTGTTCTTGATGTAATCCACCATGGCCTGTATTATGATGGCCAGGAGGAGGATGCCCTCGAAGAGATATCCCGATGACCAGGCGTCTATGTACAGGCCCAGGGAGACGCCTGCCAGGGCTGAGTAGAGGGCGGGCATCTTGACCGAGGCCAGATTGGACCTAAGGGCCTTGAAGGTCAGATCTTTTCCCGATCTCATGGCCAGAAGGAAGAAGGCCATAGTAAGGGCGCTGAAGAAGATCTCAGCGGCGTGGTGATCGGTAAACCCAAGGGTGGTTCGCGAGAAGAGCTGGCCCGGTAGCACCGCCACCATCAGGGCAGAGATCAGCCCGCAGCTCTTGCCACCCAGCTCCTTGCCTATGACGTAGACCGGGAAGACCAAGAGGGCACCTAGAACCGCTGGGGCCAAGGCCCCTACCACGTCTATGGTGTGGGTGCTCGGATGGCCCAATCCCACGATAAGAGATACCAGGGCTATGCCCCAATCCATGAGAGGGCCAAAGTGAATGCTGGTTCCGTGGGGAAAGTAGGTCATGGGGTCAAACCAGGGGCGCTGTAAGTTCATGACGGTGCTCTTGGCGAGCATCATGTGGTACCAAGCGTCGCTCTCGCTGCTAAAGGTCACCGTGTCTCCGCCTGTGAATACCCTGGACCAGGGTACAATGGCCCTGAGGTAGAACGAGAAGAGGAAGGCCAAAATAACGCCCGCGTACCAGTAATAATCTTCTTTGATGGACGGTAGCGATGGTCCGGATTGTTCCTCTTTCGGTTCAGATGCCGAGATTGCCCCTTCCTGGGGCGCGCTATCCAGTAGCTGCCTGGATGCCCTTTTTTCTTCCGCCTTCCTGTCCACAGATCTCTTAGTCATTAGGTGGTCAGAAAGCGGTTTATGCTGATAAACGTTTTGAATCGAAGTGGATTGGCCCTAAAAAATCAAACGATAGTATTTTGACCCAGGCATGCCCAACGGCGGCGGCTTTAGAGCTGTACCCTTGCCCAGATACCTGAAAAAACCCGAGGATCGTTTTGGGGTTTTGAGATCTCTCGAGGGGGCATATCTGTCCGTGGTTACCATTCTCTGGGTAGAAGCTGAGAGCTTTTGGCTCTGACATAGGAGATTTAGATGGAGTTTCCAAATTGTATTAGGCTTTTATTCTCATCCCTGGCTCTGCAGTACGCGACAGATCTTAGGCCCTTTACCCTGGTGCCCAAACAGGGCTTCTATGGGTTTAGTGGCTCCTACTAGAAGGGCGCTATCTCGGGGATGAAATTCCTCCGACTTTTGAAAACCGTGTAAGATATCATTAGAAAATTAGGTTAAAAGGATGTGGGCCCGACGCGATTCGGACGCGTGACCTCACGGTTATCAGCCGTGCGCTATAACCTAGCTAAGCTACGGGCCCAACCCGCACCAGGGCATAGCCCATCCAGTTTATAACAGTTTCCCTTCCTCCATAGTGGTGAGCCTCTTGATTCTATCCTGGGTGCTCGGGTGGGTGGAGAAGAGGTTGGCCAAGCTTGCCCCTTTAAGGGGGTTCACTATGAACATGTGAGCGGTAGAGGGCGTCGCTTTGGCCCTGGTGGATCCCGCCGCCCTCTCCAGCTTGGATAGGGCGCGGGCCAGAGCCATGGGCCGGCCTGTAAGCCTGGCGCCGCCGACGTCTGCATCGTACTCCCTGCCCCTGGATATGGCCAGTTGAATAATGGTCGCGGCTACGGGTGCCAGTATGGCCGTCAAGAGAGACCCTAGGACGTTGCCGTTGTCGTCCCTGTCCCCGAAGACGAGGGCCCACTGGGCCATGTTGGCCAGGAAGGTTACGACTCCGGCCAGGGTCGCGGCCACTGCGCTAATCAGGGTATCCCTGTTCTTGACGTGGGTCAGCTCGTGGGCTATGACACCCTCTATCTCGTCGTAATTCAACACGCGGGTGATGCCCGTGGTCACAGCTATGGCGGCGTGGGCCGGGTCCCTGCCCGTGGCAAAGGCATTGGCCATGGGCGTGTCCACCACGTACACCTTGGGCATGGGAAGACCATACTTCTCCGCCAGGTTCCTGACTAGGCCGTAGATCTCAGGGGCGCTTTCAGGCCCTACCTCCCTGGCGTGGTAAGTGCTGAGAACGATCTTATCGCTATACCAGTAAGCTCCGAAGTTCATCAACACTGATAATATCAGGCCGATGAACATGCCGCCCCTTCCCCCAAGGGCCCCTCCTATGAGCAGCATGAGACCTGTGAGGCCTCCCAGAAGGAGGGTCGTCCTAAGAATGCTGGACATAATCTAGCGCCTATTAACTATCGATTACTATATTTCTATTTCGACAGGCTTAAATCCGAGCAATAAGAGTTTTGCTGGCGATGTTTTCATGGATGCTCCCTACGAAAGGATCCCTGGGAAGGATCCCAAGGGCGATGCCCCAAAAGAGGACTTAACCGGGCTTTACGACCTGGCCATACCCTTGGGAATGCCCATCTCCGTCATAAGGGATGTGGTGGAAAAATTCGACGTGGACGTGGTGAGGAGAAAGGCCAAGGTGGACATGACAGAGACCGCGGGCGAGGTCGTGGAAAGGGAGCTTCTGGTGTTCAGAGGCGATCTGGAGACCATAACCAAGGCCAAGGAATACATGTTCGAGGCCCTGGACAAAACCGTCAACAAGTGGGACGAGAAGAAGGAGAGATATAAGGCTGCCTATCAGGCCAGGCTCAAGGAGATGGCCGAGGAGATGAAGAACAGCACTGAAGACCCCTCCGAGATCAAGCCCAGCGACCTCATACCGCCCCTTAAGCCCGGTAGCGGAACTCCCTAAAGCACACCCATGATCTTGTGGGCCTGAGGGATCACTGCCACCATCTCCAGATCCATGTACCTGGATGCGACCTCGTGGAGCTGGAGGAGCTCCCTGGAAGAGGGTCTCTCTGCCCCCGAGGCCGGCTGAAGGGAGAGGAATACCTCCAGGCCTTCCAGGCGCTGGCAGGCTGCCTCGATCTCTTCAGGTTTTGTACCTCGGAGAATCACCATCTTGGCTATGGAGGATACCTCTTTCTCTCCGGCGATCCTCAGGCACTCTATCTCGTTCTCCAGCAGATGCGGCCAGCCTTCCGGATCGCAGGACCGGTGGCTCTTGAGCTTTATGTCCACGGCAGCGTAGTCCAGGACCTCAGCCAGGGTCCCAAAGCGCTCTGATGAATAGCCATTGGTCTCCAGGTAAACCTCAAGGCCGACCTCCTTACAACGATTAGCCAGATCTCTAACAAAGGTGGGCTGGAGCAAGGGCTCGCCACCGGTAATGGAGATGCTGTGAAGCCCGGGGCTCCTGAGATTAGAGATCTCCTCCAGGACCTTCCCAGGGCTTAAGGGATTCCTAATAACCCTGTATCTGCCAGAGGCCGGAGGGATCTCCACCCTACACACCTCTGCCGGAGCTCTGAACCCCGTGGTATCGCAGTACCTGCAGCAGAGGTTACAGCCAGCCATTCTCACGAAGATCTGCCTTCTGCCGATAAGAGGTCCCTCTCCCTGGATGCTAGAGAAGATCTCTCCCAGGGTGCCTTCTCTTGCCATCATCCCCATGTCACCATCATCTTCATCTTTCCACCATGGCCCACTTATTATTCCCTTCCCAGAGCTTCAAGGATACCAGGCATACCACCGTGCCTTTTAGATCTTCCTTCAAACGTTTGAAAAGCCTATCGGCGATCAGCTCAGCCGTCGGATTGGGAAGAATATCATTCAGGTCCCTGTGGTCCATCTCCTCCAAGGCTGAGTTCAGATATTTCTTAATTTGGTAGAAATCCATGACGAAGCCATCGTCTCCCCTAGGCCCTTCCACAACGATCTCGACTTTATAGGTGTGGCCATGGACCATGGCGCACTTCCCCGGGTAATCCGGTAGGTGGTGGGCGGCGTCAAATTCAGACTGAAGTCCAAGCTTCACTCAGACCGCCCCCGTCTTCTGTCAACTTCGTCCAATTGGTCGAGCATCTTCCGCAATGCGGTCCTTACGGCATCGGAGAAGCTTACGAACTTCTTTCCGTCTCCGACGTGGGTGTTCAAGTCATCTATTATGTGCTGGGGTATGTCCACAGTAACCTTGGGCATGGATTCCTCCGGTACGGCTCGGGGAGTACCGGAGTACCTATTATTAAAGGATTGCCTTTCAAGGAGCAGGCTAACGGTTTATATTAGCGGTGGTGGAGCATTTTTCGGCGTTTGCCGGCGCTGGTTGGATGCGCACGAAGACCACGCCCCTCAGTAAAAAGACGATCGGGGCCAACACAGCGTAGCAGAGGACTCGGATGTTCTGGATTTGCATATTTACGAGGGGCACGCCGATCAATCCGGCGAGAGATAGGACCCCGTGGATCATCATGAGAATTCGCAACATTGCCCCCCGCCTGTCTTGAACACGGGCACAGCGAAGCGAAATGAGGGGACAAAGAACCAATCCCATGCAAGGATATCCAACGCATAAACTGCGGATGGCCACTTGAAAGAAAAGAGCAAAGGGGCCCATAAAAATCCGGAAGCTTCGATATGGCGGCTTGCAGTCGGTATAACGAAGTGAACGCGAGATGTGATGCCGGCAAGAAGGATCATAAAGACACGGGCTGCAAAACCGTATGCCTTGACTTCTGGAGGCACGTAGGCGTGAATCGCTACCATGCACACTGCTATCA
>CAZKWM010000041.1:0-13123 GCA_964556405.1 uncultured Methanotrichaceae archaeon
ATGGGGCCACTGCGATTTGAACGCAGGTCACAAGACCCCCAGTCTTGTAGGATACCAGGCTACCCTATGGCCCCGCAGCGCACTCTAGGATGCAGAGGAGATATAAAAGGATTGCCATACGCAGTTTCCGGGCGGCTTTTAAGAAGAAGAAGATAACTGGAAATTGTGGTTTATTATGACCAATCGATAAATGGCCCTCCAGGATAGAAAAACTTGGATTCTGATGGCTCAAATGATTTATCTCTTCTTAATATAAACTAAACATATATCGTTCTAAGCAACCCTTCAGCATATGCTATATACGCAAACCCCTAGCTACGCTCATTTGTTGGCAGAAGGAAAGGTTCCCGTGAGGCACTATGATGATCTAAGATAAAAGCCTTGAGCGGAACCTCCTACTAAAGGAGTGCTTAAAAATGGATGCAGCAGACTGTCATGGCCCTTTCTCTGAGACAAAGGAAATCAGGGTAACTCAAGCGCTACTAGAGGTAATTGAGGACATCGACCTTCTGATCTCCATGCTGTCTTCGCTTAGATGGCCCTCAATCCGAGAGCTGGAGTGCATGGAGGACCTCTAGACCTGCGCCGAGATTTACAAAAGGGGATTGAACATCGCTCTAAGGGCTAGATCTAAAAGGTGTAGACCTGATATGCCCTCCAACCTCTCAATATATCTGAAATGCTATTGTCTAGTATACAAGACGAGATCATCTAACGCACTTTGTGGTGCTGAAGACCTATTAATTACCATTGGTACTTGAGATTTATACTTTAAGGAACAGCCGACATGGATGCTCAAGAAGCTCATCATGGGCAATCCCTTCAAGATCAGGGGGCTTGGAGTGAACCTTTCCAGGTGGGAGAGAATGCCGAATGGAAGGCATCAGCATTCCATTTACAGCCGTTCTTAGATCGGGATGTAATCGATCTAAGGATTATATAGGCCGCCTTAAAGACGGATACCAGACCATCCTTGGCAAGTGGTTCGAGTAAGGGACCGATCTAAGCGTTGGAGAATGGCAGAAGGTCGCCCTAGCCAGGACCTTCATGAGGGACCCCCAGATCATCATATGGGATGAGCCCACCAGTTCCCTAGATACCCCAAGCCGAGTCTGAGGTTTTTTCCAAGCTTAAAAAACTCTTGAATGGAAAAACGGTCATTATAATAAGTCATCGTCTATCTACAGCCAAGCTAGCCGATCTCATCATCTTCTTGAAGGATGGCCGCATCTCTGAGGTGGGAACCCATGACCAACTAATAGCTCTGAGAGGGAATTACGCAAACCTCTTTGAGATCCAGGCAGTCAAATACAGATAGATATGTATAGCCCAATGTTAAGAGGGCTAATACAGTCCTTTCAGTTCCGCTATTTTAGCCTGGATCATCTCCTCTACATCCTCAGGCTTGGCTCCGAACACCTCACCTAGGATCTCCTTAGCAGCATGGAGCTCCAGGACCCTTGTATCTACAGGCCGGATGTGTTGGCTCACGAAAAGGACTTGCTTCTTAGATTTTATAAGCTGCTCGAAGATTCCTACCATGATCAGACCATAGGACCTATGAAGATAAGAAGCTTGGCAGGAAATCAATAACATGAAGCCATATTTACAGGGATTTAAGAAGGGATGAGATGGAAAAAGATAACTAATAATGTCTCGATGAATATATGAATATCTTTTAGAAGTAATCTGGAAATTTTTCTGGTTTCTACATTTTGCGCTGGAATCTATCCTAATTTGAGGTTCGTTCTGTGTGTCATTTGCGGTACGCTCTGACCATTACCCATGGGAACGGCTTGGGAAATATCTATGGGGGCTGCTATAGATTGATACTGCAGCCGCGGACAAGATAAATTCAGTCATGATGAGGGGATTAGTGGTATATAGTACAACCAGAATAAAATACAAGACAGACCAGATCCTTGATAAGCCTAGGATAGATAAAATATAAGATTACAAGATTAAGCTAGAATCTCTTTCGTAATCTTAGGATAAATCCTAAAAGCTTCCCTTAAAGGGAAAGATAAAAAGGCAAAGTGGCGAAAGCAGACGTCATTTTACTTTATTTTCCGGGCGGCTTTTTAAGACCCACGGCTACCATCCAGAGGCCGACGATGGCTGACATGCCGAAGAGCACTATTCCCTGTATCTGAAAGCCGTTGGGCAGATCCATGAGGGCTATGGCGCCCATAATTACGCTTCCTGCACCTATGCCTATGACGCTCAGCCTCACGTTGAAGGGCGCGACTAAAAGGCCAAGACCCACCAAGAGGGCCGAGACCAGGAGCTCAGGGGAGAAGAGGGGGATGGATATCTGCATACAACCGCCTCTCCTGGCCGCGTACTTAAGCCTTCTTCATTCCCCCATGGGATAAAAGATAATGCGGTTGCTCGCCATTTATTTACGTTCGAGCATCTCAACTGACCTGGATGATGAGGATTTACATGGACCATTCAGCCACGACGCCGGTGGCTCCTGCGGTCCTGGATGCCATGGTGCCGTACTTCAACATCAAGTACGGAAATGCCTCCAGCCTCCACAGCTTCGGGCGCGAGGCAAGGGAGGCCCTGGAAGAGAGCAGGGTTGCGGTGGCCGGGGTCCTTAAGGCCAAGCCGGATGAGATAATATTCACCAGCGGTGGAACGGAGTCCGACAACCTAGCCATCAAGGGCATTGCTCATCGGTACCAGGATAAGGGCAAGCATATCATCACCACCTCCATAGAGCACCCTGCGGTGCTGGAGGTCTGCAGGGCTCTTACCAAGGCGGGCTTCCAGGTCACTTACCTGCCCGTCAATAAAGAAGGCCTGGTTGAGCTATCCAGCTTGGAGTCGGCCATAAGGGATGACACAATTCTCATTTCTATAATGCACGCCAACAATGAAATCGGCACCATCCAGCCCATAGAGGAGATAGGAAAGCTGGCTAAGGAGAAGGATATCTTCTTCCACACCGATGCGGTCCAGAGCGTTGGCAAGATCCCCACCGATGTGGATAAGATGGGCGTTGACCTCCTCTCCCTTTCAGCCCACAAGCTCTACGGGCCCAAGGGCATAGGCGCCCTCTACGTGCGCACGGGCACCAGGCTCCAAAACATTATACAGGGCGGAGGTCACGAGAAGAATCTAAGGTCTGGAACTGAGAACGTGCCAGGAGCAGTGGGTCTGGCCACGGCCGCCAAGATGGCAGCCGAGAGCATTGATGAGGAGGCCAAGAGGCTTACGCGCCTCAGGGACTGGCTGGCCAAGGCCATCCTGGACAACATCAAGGAGGCGTGGATCAACGGCTCCATGGAAAAGAGGCTTCCCGGAAACCTGAACTTCGGCTTCAGGTACGTGGAAGGAGAGTCGCTACTTCTGTTCCTGGACTCCAAGGGCATCGCCGCCTCCACGGGTTCGGCCTGCTCATCCAAGAAGCTGGAGCCAAGCCACGTCTTGAGATCCCTGGGCCTCAAGCCCGAG
This sequence comes from uncultured Methanotrichaceae archaeon, assembly GCA_964556405.1. Lineage (GTDB taxonomy): Archaea > Halobacteriota > Methanosarcinia > Methanotrichales > Methanotrichaceae > UBA114. The sequence continues at coordinate 3,463 of CAZKWM010000041.1, forward strand.
GAATGCCACGGATCCCTGAGAATCGCCATGGGCAGATCCAACAACCAGGAACAAGTGGAGTACGTGGCCAAGGCCATACAGGAAGCAGTGGCAAGGTTCAGGGCTATGTCTCCCCTGGGACAGAAGTAGGGACAAAAGGAGTAAATGAATCAATAATTGATCAGGAGATCAACTTTTAGACTCCCTAGTCCTCGGCTGCCCTCCGGATAAGCACCGCGACGCCTCGCTTGATCTGGGTCATCTCCTCCGGGGATAGAACTGCCTTGCCTGTAGCCAGGAGCCTATCCGTGGAGTCCGTCACCAGGACCTCCTCCCCGGCCCGGATCTCCGGGTCTACACTGAGGACGTGCTTGGCAAAGGCGTTGCCACCCTTGGCTACGAAGGGCGCGGCGTCGTCGGAGACCACAACTCTGAGCCTTGGCGGCTGGAGAAAAGAGTGAAGCCTGGAGGCTCCAAGCATGCTCAAGGTGAAGAGGCCGTCCATGGCCCTGAGGGTTGCCAGCCTCTCGCCCTGGTAGTAGAGATATCTGAGACGTCCGGTGCTGGAGAGCTTGAGATCGGTTCCCTCCGGAAATAGAACCTCGCATGCTCCCCTGCCGAACTGAAAGTCGGCTATGATCCTGGCTCGGTCTAGCATTACCTTCCCTTTTCCGGCTCCCAAAAAAGGATTATGGTGCCACCTTAATGACAGTTTTATACTATGAATGTGATCTTTACGTATGAAAGGCGGTTATGGCATGTCAGGAAGGCCCCTTCCATAAAGAACGCGCCTTCTTTACCATAACCTATTTTGCCTTCCTGCCTATAAGTGATCCAACCCTGAAGTTCATATCGGTGATTCCATTGAATCAGTTAGATCGCGTTGATCCAGAGATCGCTGCCATCCTGCACGAGGAGCTGGAGCGGCAGAGAAATAATTTGATCCTTATAGCCTCGGAGAACTATGCAAGTCAGGCGGTCATGGAAGCTCAGGGGAGCGTCATGACCAATAAGTATGCTGAAGGCTATCCAGGCAAGCGCTACTATCGGGGCACAAGTTGCGTGGATATAGCCGAGTGCCTGGCCAGGGATAGGTGCAAGGCCCTCTTCGGCGCTGAGCACGTTAATGTCCAAGCCCATAGCGGAACCCAGGCCAACATGGCCGCCTACTTCGCGGTATTGAAGCACGGGGATACCATCATGGGCATGAACTTGGCCCACGGCGGCCACCTATCACACGGCAGTCCCATCAACTTCTCGGGCAAGATGTACAAGATAGTGCCCTATAGCGTGCGCCAGGATACGGAGATGCTGGATTATGGCGATATGGCCGACGTAGCCAGAAAATCCAAGCCCAATCTCATCGTGGTGGGAGCCTCGGCATACCCGAGGATCATAGACTTCAAGGCCGTGAGGGAGATCGCCGACGAGGTTGGAGCCCTTATCATGGCCGACATAGCTCATATTGCGGGCCTGGTGGCGGCCGGAGCCCATCCGTCTCCCGTGCCTTACTGCGAGATCGTCACCACCACCACCCATAAGACCCTCAGGGGCCCGAGGGGAGCTGTCATCATATGCAAGGAGGAGCTAGCCCAGGCTATAGATAGATCGGTGTTCCCCGGAACCCAGGGCGGCCCCTTCATGAACAGCATAGCTGCCAAGGCGGTCTGCTTCAAGGAGGCCATGACCCAGGAGTTCAAAGACTACCAGTTCCAGGTGGTCAAGAACGCCAAGACCATAGCAAGGAGGCTTCTGGAGAACAACTTGGAGCTGGTGTCTGGAGGCACCGATAACCACCTCATGCTGGTCAAGCTCCTGAAGGAAGGCATCACCGGCAGAGAAGCCGATGAGACCATGGAGAGGGCTGGCATCACCCTGAACAAGAACATGATACCATTCGATCCCGCTACTCCCTTCGTCACCAGCGGCATAAGGATTGGAACGCCCGCCGTGACCACCAGGGGAATGAAGGAGAAGGAGATGGTGGAGATCGCAGACCTGATAACGGCAGTCCTGAGAAACATAAAGGACGAGAACACCATCAAGGACGTCAGGTCCAAGGTGCTCGATATCTGCAACAAATTCCCTCTGTATCCTGATCTGACATGATCATCGATGGAAAGGCCCTGGCCCAGGAGGTCGAGGCCGAGGTTAAGCCAAGGGTGGAGAAGCTTGCCGCCCAGGACGTCGTTCCAGATCTGGCTACTATTCTGGTGGGAGCCAACCCCGCCTCCGAGATGTATCTCAGACTGAAGCATTCGGCGTGCTCCAGAATCGGTATCAGGTCCGAGAACTTGGTGCTGCCCGAGGATATCCAGGAGAAAGACCTTCTGGACAAGATCCAGGAGCTAAATAACAGGAAAGATGTTCACGGCATCCTCCTTCAGCTGCCCATTCCCAAGCACCTCGATCCCCGCAAGGCCATGATGGCCATAGCCCCGGAGAAGGACGCCGACGGCTTCCATCCCTGCAACATGGGCGCTTTACTCATGGGAGCTGAGAGGCTCGTGCCCTGCACCCCCAAAGGCATCATCTACGCCCTGGAAAAGCTGGGCGTGAACCTGGAGGGCAAGGAGGCAGCCATCGTCGGCCACAGCAATGTGGTAGGAAAGCCCCTGGCGGCTATGATGCTCAACAGGAACGCCACTGTCCAGGTATGCCACGTTTATACCAAGAACATGGCTGAGCACACCAAAGATGCAGAGATTCTAGTCGTAGCTGCAGGAGTTCCAGGCCTCATCAAGGCGGACATGGTGAAGCCAGGCGCCATCATCTTCGACGTGGGCATCAACCGGGTCGGAAATAAGACCGTGGGCGATGTGGACTTCGATGCCGTAAAAGACATAGCAGGGGCCATAACCCCAGTGCCAGGCGGCGTAGGACCCCTGACGGTCTCCATGCTCCTGGCCCAGACCGTTGAGGCGGCTGAGGCCCAGTCAGGCAAAAAATATTAATAGTGAAGGGCAAAATAAGTCTGGAGCAGTCTGGAGGCTAGGAGATGTCACTGGTCATAGCCCTCTCTGGGGGCAAGGAAGCCATCATTGGCGGTGATAAAAGGAACATAACCTTCCTCGGTTCCTGCATCGACCTGGAGGAAGAGCTGTACCAGGGCAGGATAAAGACCGATGAGGATCTCGTGAGGCGGGCTAAGGAGCTTGGCGCATCCTTCCAGGTCGCCGATGGAAGAGAAAAGGTCTGGTCCAAGGGCGACGTCCTGGTGGGAGAGGTCACCGAGATCACCTCTACTCTGGATAAAAGGCGCAGGATCTACGTGACCCCCGGGGCATTCCTGCTGGTCGATGTAGAGGGGCAGGATGCTAGGATAGCCAAGAAAGGGAACTTCGCCTGCATAGTCCTGGGAAATAAGTTCACCAAGGAGCTGGCCAACGAGGGCATAAAGAATGCCCGGGGCAAGATCACCAAGGACATCGTCAGGGGAATCCTGGCCGAGGCCGGATTCAGGACCGCCTCCGTCAGCCCCGAGTACACAGTCCTCTGCACCGCCAAGGCAAGCCAGGATCCCACCACCCTGGTCCTCAACGCCTTCAAGGAGGATTGTGGGAAGAGCGGATGGAGGACATGCAGTTAGCCAGGTCGGCCGTGATCCTGGCCGGGGGCACAGGCAGAAGGATGGGCTCCGGGGTTGAGAAGTCCCTCCTGGACCTGTGCGGCAGGCCTCTAATACGAAGGATCGCCGACACCCTCCACCAAACATCTCAGGAAATAGTGATCGTTGCCAGAAATCCGGAGCAGGTCGCGTGCCTTAGAGTGGTCATCCCTGAGGCCAGGTTTACCTGCGATCCGGTAAAGGGCTTTGGCCCCGTGGCGGGCCTGGCTGCAGGCTTTATGGCGACTCGGGGAGAATATACGGCAGCTGTTGGATGTGATCTTCCTTTTCTGAATCCCAAAGTTATAGAAAGGCTCTTTGAGCTGTGCCAGGGCTTTGACGCTGCGGTCCCCGTCGAGGAGAACGGCGTCAAGGAGACCATGCATTCGGTCTACAGGACCGCGGCGGCCAGGAAGACGTTCAGCAGATCCCTGGAGCTTGGAGAGAGGAAGATCCAGGAACCTTTGGAGCGCCTGAAGGTGAGATTGGTCCCTGTAAAAGACCTTCGATCAATAGATCCTGATCTTTTGACCTTCTACAACCTCAATAAGCCTGAGGACCTGGAGAAGGCCAGGTGTATCTGCGCTTCAGAAGACCCTGTTTCTAACAAGGATAAAACTTCAGGGTCTTCGAGTTTAGAATCTGCTCTTGAGGACGGTGTAGATCACATAGGCCACTGCCATGAAGAGTGCCAGTTTTGCTAGGGCCATGATGGACCCCCAGAAGATGAGGGCAACTAGAGCAGCTATTAAAAGAAGCATCAGGTTTTTATCGCGGTCTCTTGATATTTCGGTTGTACAGTTCGTTTTTGAGCTCACGGGCTTAATTCATTAGCGAACAAGGATATAACCGTTTCCGTGCCCTGCGATATCTACCATATCGGAATCTTGAGCACTTGCGGAAGGACCTGAATAGATCAGATGACTATGAACGTTAGTTGCTAATTTGTTAACTAACTGCTTTAAAACCAAAAATAGCTGAAGCCTGGCTTCATGCAGAATCCCGTGAATAGTATCTGTTCGGGGGTGTACCCCATATCCATCCAATCACTTACACATTCCTCATCCATAACTGGAACCTAGCTTTGCCCACCACTGCCCTGGAGCCCAGTGCCCTGGGAACCTGTGATCTGTCCGGAAGATGTTATGCCTAAAGTATTCATTAAACTGTCGATCTCATCCTTCGTCAATGTGCTGATGATCTCCAAATTGGCCTTGCTTACCGGGAAGCCATAGACTGCCATTTTAGAGCTATCTTTCCAGTATTCCGCCAGGGTATTGTAATCGCTAGAGGTGGGGGTTGATGTTGGAAGCCATCATAGCCTCGTTTCCATCAATGGTCATACTGGTAGTGCCAGGAGACTTTATCTCGCTGGATCTATTCATAGATACATAGAAGAGCTATCTAGCCATGGCATCTGGGAAGACTGCATACTACCACTCATTAAATTTAACTATATTTGGGGCAGCTCTGACATTGTTATCCATAAAGATCTTCGTCATGTATGAGATGGAACCACTATCGTTGGATATGTTTGTGATGAAACTGGGCACGCTTGGCGCATTCAAATCAAACGAAAGGCTGTAAAGGCCAATTAACACCTGGGTTAGTTTTGCTGAAGCTGATACGGCAAGCAACAATACCAAACTTAGTACAAGCAGTAGCTTCATTATCTCCGCCTCATTTAGAGATTTAAGGAACTGAAAAGCGATCAATATTAATGCTATATAAGAAGATCATTTTTGGAGTTACCAATATATTACCAATTCAGTCATGAAACTATTTATCAATCCGATTTCGAGGTGAAATTCCATCACAGATCCAAAAGCCTTATAGCCCTGAGTCTCACCTTGGGCGATGGTGAGTCATCTTTGGACAGGCTAGAGCTTGTGATCAGGAATGTAGAGGAAATAATCACGATGGATGAATTAAAGGCCCTACTAGAGCAGAAGCAGCACCCGAGGGCCTACGTAGGCTATGAGACCTCTGGAAAGGTCCATCTGGGCCACATGCTCACTGCCAACAAGCTTCTGGACCTGCAGAGGACGGGCTTTGACGTAGTTATACTCCTGGCGGATCTGCACGCCTTCCTCAATGAGAAGGGTACCCTGGATGAGGTCAAGAAGATCGCCGACTACAACAGGGACTGCTTCATGGCCCTGGGCCTGGACCCCGAGAAGACGGAGTTCATTTACGGCACCAATTACCAGCTCACCCCCGACTATATGCTAAAGATCCTTAGGATGGCCAGGAACACCACCCTTAACAGGGCCCGGCGTAGCATGGACGAGGTCAGCAGGAACGCCGAGAACCCCATGGTCTCCCAGATGATCTATCCCTTGATGCAGTCCATGGACATCGCAGACCTCAAGATTGATCTGGCTGTCGGAGGAACGGATCAGAGGAAGATCCACATGCTGGCCCGCGAGGAGCTGCCGAGGCTTGGCCTTCCTGCCCCTGTATGTCTCCACACGCCCCTGATTCCAGGACTGAACGGGGAGAAAATGTCCTCCTCAAAGGGCAACAACATAGCAGTGGATGAGCCTGCCGAGGATGTAGAGAAGAAGATCATGGCGGCGTTCTGCCCAGCCAAGGTCGTGGAGAATAACCCAGTCATGGCCATCGTCAAGTACCACGTCTTTCCGAGGACCGAGGGCGGGATCACGGTTAAGAGGCCGGAAAAGTTCGGCGGCGATGTGATCTATGCTAGCTACCCGGAGCTGGAGCAGGCGTTTGTTGAGGGGAAGCTGCATCCTATGGATCTTAAGAAGAGCTGTGCGGCGTATATGATTGAGATATTGGAGCCGGTGAGGGCGAAGATGGGATAAAATAAAAAATGATACCTGATAATTTTTTTAGTTGCTTTAGCTCATCTAAAAAGTTAACCCACTGATATTTAGACATCAGATAATTAAGAGATTTAGCTATAGCAATCAATGCTGCTACAGTTGCTCCTGCAATCTTCGGCACTCCTACATTGGCAGCAATTGGTATTGCTGAAACAATTGAGGTATTAAAGTCCAATCCTAAATATGCAATTGGGAACGATATCATAGTAGAGACCTGAACCCATCTCTGTATTCTCGGAAATGACGTCAACATCTTTTTTTACGTTTTTCGATATCCTCATTAACTCCATAATCATTTCCGTTGTATCTTCAAACCCTCTTTTTTTACTGATGTAATTGCCTTATTTACTGCTTTCTTAGTTTCCATCAGTTCATCTTTTTTGCGAATATCCAACCTATCCTACGAGCGGCTATTACGGAAGTAGCAGAATCGTCTATCCTGATTGGCTCGGCCCCTCCACACCGATCTATGGACCTGACATATACTTTAGAAGATGCCTGGAATCTCTTAGCTACGATCTAACGGGCCTGATGGTTGATCAGAACGGCAACGTCCTGGCAGGTGTCAGGGTCCAGTTATCCAGGTATGATGGTGGCAGCTTCTGCACCACTACCAACTATATGGGCAGCTACAGCCTTGATCTACCTACTGGATTTTACACCATTACAGCTACTCTTCCTAGCTACAACTTCGCCCGGTATAACATCAGAATCGTATCGGGCTTTCCATCGGCGGGGCCGGACATTGTCGGTTATCCTTCATTCACAAGGTAAAGTGGATAACCCTCAATGGATAATTCAGTCTGCAGGAGAGGAAAGCTGACCGGTGTTGCCTTCCTATTGAGCATTCTTCTCGGCGGATTTATTCCTCTTACAATAGCTGGCATGCTATTCTCAGGCACTCTTGATGCTCAGTTACTGTTGCAATACTATAATCACCCCTCTATAGCATGGGTCTACTAGTTCATAGGCTTGGCTGCAATCTTGTTCTTCCCATTATTATTAGTCATCATCAAGATAGCGATACTGTCGCACTGGATGGGCTGGCCTGGCATTATAGTAGGGCTTCTCAGCGTGCTAAATACAATCACAATCCTGCTTAGGGCATTTATGGGTCTGCTTACTTTGCCTGGTAACTTCGCCCTAGCGACATGGATTCTAACCACATCTCTGGCACTCATAAGGGTGCCCGTACTATATCCGCTTGAGACCGTTTATCATGGCTACTGCAATAGCACTAGAGACATGCCCTAGATATGCCCTGGACAAGCCCAAAACAGGTCGAATTAGCAGATCGAATTATATATCTCAAGGTTCTAGGTCCCCGGAAATATGATCGACCTGCAAACACTTCCCCATCTCCCCGGATGCTATCTATTCAAGGACTCCCAAGGAACGATCCTCTACGTAGGCAAAGCAAAGGACCTAAAGAAGCGAGTAAGTAGCTACTTCCAGAAGCGCGATCACGGTCCTAAGACCGAGAGCCTGATACAGATTGCGAAGGATCTTGACTTCATAGTCACTAACACCGAGGTTGAAGCCCTCCTCCTGGAGAACACCCTCATCAAGAAGCATTGGCCCAGGTATAACATAGCCCTCAAGGACTCGAAGAGATATGCCTGCATCCACCTGACTGATGAGCCCTTCCCTAGGATACGCATCTCCAGAAAGAAGTCCGGGCCAGGCACTTACTACGGCCCCTTCGTCACAGCCAAAGAGAGGGACTACGTCTTCTATGCGGTAAGAAAGACCTTCGGGCTTAGAACTTGCAAGAAGCTCCCCAAGAAAGCCTGCCTCCGCTACCACATGGGTGCCTGCAGCGGGCCCTGCATAGGAAGCATCGCCGAGGTCGATTACCGGGAAAAGGTGATGAGGGCACAGTGGGTTCTGAAGGGAAATATAGGACAGCTCCTGGAATCTATTAGAGGGAAGATGAATGATGCGTCCTCTAAGCAGCAGTTCGAGAAGGCCCTAGAGCTCAGGGATGAGATCTCCGCCCTGGAGTACCTTCAGGAAAAGCAGAACGTGGAGCGGCAGAGGATGTACGACCAGGATATCCTCAACTACCTGATCGAAGAGGGAAACGTTTACCTAATGCTCTTCAAGGTCTACAAGGGCACACTGGAAGGCAAGGAGGACTTCGTCTTTGCTTTTAACGAAAGCTTTCTGGAGGAGTTCATAGTCCAGTATTACTCGGAGACCCTGCCCCCTGAGGAGCTCATAGTTCCTGAAGCCTTGGACGAGTCACTGGTAGAATATCTCTCCCAGATAAAAGGAAAGAAGGTCAAGGTAATCGTTCCCAAGCAGGGCGAGAAGAAGACGCTTTTAGACCTGGCCTTAAAGAATGTGGAGATAGGCTTCTTCGGAAATCGAAAGAAGGTAGAGGCCCTCCAGGAGGCTCTCAAGCTTCCCGAGGCTCCTAATGTCATAGAATGCTTCGATATCTCCCACCTCTCGGGCACCTTCGCCGTGGGCTCCATGGTCCAGTTCAGGGGAGGAAGACCCGATAAGAGCAGCTACAGACGCTTCAAGATCAAGAGCGTGGACGGCATAGATGATTTTGCCTCTATGGCCGAAGTAGTGCGAAGGAGGTATTCCCGTCTGAAGGAGGATGGCCAGGAGCTTCCTGACATGATCATCATCGACGGTGGAGAAGGGCAGCTTTCCTCAGCCTTCCAGGAGATAAGGAAGCTCAGGCTGAAGATTCCAGTCATATCCATTGCCAAACGGGAAGAGGAGATCTATGTGCCCGAAAGCTCCCATCCCCTCGATATAAAAAGGGACGAAAAGGCATCGCTCTTCATACAGGAGATCAGAGACGAAGCCCACAGGTTTGCCATCACCTACAATCGCCTGCTGCGGCAGAAGGCGATGACTACCTAATTTTCTGTTTATTATCTTGTCCCTTCGTTCAATTCCTTTTGCTTTAATCCCTTTGGCCTATTTCTTATTTCTCCAACAGCTCATAGAGTATTTTTAAGGCTTTATTGAAGGAAGGCATCCCCGAGGTAAGAAGAACCACCCTCAAGACGTCCACTATCTCGTCCTTGGTGACACCGAACTCCTTCATGGCGCTCATCATCTGCTTCCGGGCCGCCCTCTCATCAGAGGCAGCCGCATTGATGCCCAGGGCGATTAGCTTTTGGGTCTTGTAATCCAGAGTTTTGCCGGTGTAGGCGGCCTCATTTAAGCCTACAATGGCAGTGTAGAGCTCTGGATAGTCCTT
>CAZKWM010000042.1:0-13009 GCA_964556405.1 uncultured Methanotrichaceae archaeon
ACCGTGGAGAAGAACGAGTTCCAGATAAGCACCAAGGTATCGGTTGGTGATTGATTGCCTCACATGTGCACCAGGTGTAAAAGCGTCTTTGAGGACGGAGCCGACCTTCTGAAAGGCTGTCCTAATTGTGGCTGGAAGAAGTTCATATTCACCAAGATGGGGAGAGCTCCGGTCAGATTGGAGGCCAAGGTCGATCTAAAAGGAGATGCTAAAGGGATGGCTGATGTCAAAGTAGCCTCCGCTTCCAAGTTGGAACTCAGAAAGCCCTCCCCTCGTGATTCTTTGGAAACCCAGCCAGAAGGTGTTAAGGTAAAGGCTAAAAGCCGTGAAAAGGCAGTGTTCGGTCTCCAGGAGGCCGAGGTGGAAGATACCAAGGTTGAGAGCATAAAGATAACAGCCCCCGGCACCTACGAGCTGAATCTGCCCACCCTCTTCGAGCGGGATGAGCTTATTATGGCCGTCAAGGAGGGGACCTACCTAATAGATCTCTCCTCGGCCTTCAGAAAGAAGAAGGAATGAGCTTCCTTCCTTTGCTATGCGCTAGTCTCTTTACTGCGCAATTCTTATGACTACTTCTTTCCAGCCGGGTTCCACGCCTCTCAGGGATTCGGCCATGGCTACGGAGACGTTGCCTATGAACTCCTGGGTAAAGGCGTTCAAGGGAAGGCGCTTGCCGTCAACCGTTATTTCTACGTCCATTCTTCCGCCTTCTGTCCATTTTTTTCTGTATGAGCTTTAGGCCGTCTGGTTGGTGTTGCCTATGGCCACGGGCAGGGTGAAGACGGTATCGGGTGCGCCTGCAGAAACGTTGCTATTTCTTATGGCGAAGAACGGAGTGAAAATCGTATTGGCCTCGTTAGTTGAGATGTTGGCGTTCCTTATGGCGAACATGGGGGTGAAGGTGGTCGGTGCAGGCCCTGTGATGCTCACCATATTGGCATTGGAGAGGACGGGACTCTTGTTCAGGGTGCTGAGATCCAGGACTGCCTGATCGCTGGTCGCAGTGCTGGTTCGTTTTACATCGAGGTTGACTGTCGGTACGTTGGTTGGCTTCATGTTCAGGGTGCTCAGATCAATTACTTCCTGCCCTGTCACTGCTAGGATGCCGGCGAAGAGCGAAAGGATGATTAAGGCCGTGATAAGCGTTCTCATAGTGAACCTCCTTTGTTTGGGGTATAGGCCCCTCTTTCCAGCCAATCGAGGTTTTACCATTTATGCCTTTTGCTGATGGTTAAATTTTTTCAAAATCGTCGATTGTCCCTCGAAATCTTATCATTCTCTAGCTCTCCTATGCCTATAATAGGGTTTTATAGCATAGAGATCGGTGTTATGCCCGGCACCTCAGATGGGGCGATATGACAAATGTCGATCCTTTGCGGACAGGATCCAGTCCAGATCTACGCAGTGGACGAAGAGTAACAGGAGGACCGACCTCACCTGGAGAGGGAGATGACCCTGTCGCTCTTCTTTATCCTCTCCTCCAGGTCATAGAGGCTGGTGATCTTCACCCCTGGAGGGTACTCCTTGCATCTTCCCTCCTCCTCAGCCTTGTACCCATGGGGCAATAGAGCACCTGAGATAGGCCCTCACCTTGACTCCGCTGGCAGCCAGCTCCCTCCCCCTGGAGCTCTCCGACATTGGCCCGCAGATTGGGCCTCTGACCAACCTTGGGGATGTGAACTGTGTCCAGATAGAGGAATATGTTAACATGGTAGTGCTTGAGGGCAGCCTTGGCTATCTTGTAGGCTATCCCAGAGTGTACTCGGAGATGTAAGGTCCATCTGTCAAGAAATCTCTTCCCCCGCTGGAGAGCCCTTGATCTATCATCCAAGGACTCGTTGCCAGCCTCGGATATAAATTTTTAGCAAGGCTCTACCAGAGAGCGAACCCGAAGTACCTTGCCGCGTAGACCAGGCCTATGGCGATGACCGCAAGACCAAAGATCTTAGTGATCCAGTGACCTGCGGAGACATATCTGTCGCCTATCCTCCCCACAAGGGTCCTGGAGAAGGTGGATATGGGTATGATGGGAACCCCATGGCCCAGGCCGAAGGCCAGGAGCATGGTGCCTCCTACCATGGGAGTCACATTCTGGGCCGAGAGCCATATGAGCACGGGAAAGACCATGGATACGGCGCAGGGAGCCCAGCCCAGGGCGAAGATTATGCCCAGGAGAAAGGCGCTGACGAAGGCCGAGTAATCTAGGAGGCCTACGCAGGCGTTCACAGCCCTTTGGCCCAGGCCCGGTCCATTCTCGACATCCTTTTCCCTGTGCAACTTTGAGGTTAGGGGATCGAAGATATTTCCCTGGGGAACTAAGTTGCTGAGGCCCAGGAGGATCATGACGGTGCCCGCTATCAGGTCGAAGAGCCTGGAGTCTCTGATGAACATCCCCATCTGGGAGACGAAGAGGCCTATTATGAAGAAGACCGAGGCCATGCCCAGGGTGAAGGCTATGCCCATGGCAAAGCCCTCTGCAGAGGAGTTAATCCCCACCTTTTCCCTACGGCGGGAGATCATGACGTAGGAGAACATGGCGATCATCAGGGCGACGGAGCAGGGGGCGAGAGAGGTTATGATGCCCAGGAAGAACATGCCAAGGGCGGTGACCTCCTGCCTGGAGGCCTCTCCCGCTGAGGAAACGGATGCGGTATTAGCGATAAGGCCTGAAATTGCCGAAGCAGAGCCGGAGCTTTCCAGGTCGGCATAGAGAGTTTCAGCGCTCTGAACTCCTTCCACCTCACCCTCTCCCACCTTGTAGACGTGGATGACCTTGCTGATGCCGCCGTCCTTGTCCAGGAGGATCAGGGCTGGATTAGAGAAGCCGCCATCGACCTCCCAGTAGTTCATGTAGAGGCCGCCTATTTTGTAGGGCTCCAGGTCCTCTATCCAGGGCCAGGTTACATTGACCTTCCACAAGCTCTGAGCTAGGGTCTTGCCGTCATCGGAGTACGGGTTCTTGCGCAGGTTGAGGGTCACTAGCTGGACTTCAGGGTGCTGCGCCTTGAGCCTCTCCAGCTCCTTAAGTTGGCCTTTAAGGCTTTTTTCGCACTCCCGGCAGACGGGTTTCTCCACATTGGTCACGTGTATGATGGATGGAGATCCCCTGAAATCGTTCAAGGAAACGGCATTGTCTAAAACATCGGTGGCCTTGAAGTCGGGGGCAGCTATCAGACCATTTACCGGAAAGGCCGTGAGGGATAAAAGGATCAGAAGGGCAAAGCTTAGAGCCCTGGCGTCTCTTGCCAGGATCCCAGCCCTAACCTCAGCCTTTACCTTTGATTTTGTTTCTCCCTTCTTCATTATGCTCCTCCGCCATTGTGCTGGCGGTAGTAGTATATGGCATCCTTTACGTAAGCTTCAACGTCGCTCTCGCTCATGGCATCCTCATAGCTGTGCCAGGCTAAGGATGTCTTGCCCTTAGAGTCCTTAACCTTTGTTAGAAAGACGGTGGTAGGCACATAGTTGGAGCCTCCGGTGGGATCGTAGGCTTCGAAGGCTTCCCTTCCCCTGGAATCGTTGCTGTCGGCCATTATATTGTAATAAGTGACGTCCTTGCCGTAGGTCTTGAGGACCTGGGATAGAGCCTTTATCTGGGCTGCACAGGATTTGCAGGCGGCGGAATGGAGCAATATGACGACGGGCTTCTCCTTGAGGGATTGTAAGACCCAGCTTGGGTGGTCTACAGAAGCCCCCGGATTGGGGTTTTCGTTGGGGTAGCCCGTCCACCAATCGTTATCCCCCGATCCCAGGGAGTAGGTAGGATTGTAACCTGATAGGTCCTCGGATGCGGCAGATGCGGTGATAAAAAGGATGGCAGCCAGGGTGAGTCCTGTGAAGATCGTTATTGAATTTCTGGACATGGTCTTTTAGTCCTCTTATTCGTACTTTTGGCTTTCTTATCTTAAGTCCTTGTCTATAAGAGCGCCATTAATCTTAACTCTTTGGTCTCTAGGGTTTTACCTTGATTGAATCGAGGCTCAGTCGCTCTTGGCCACGAACCCCCCAGAACTCCTGGCATAGTGGCAAGCATATTTGAATATATCGTTTTCGCTACTCGGAGGCTTAGTGGGTCTGGGAAAGGTGATCCATGATATTGATGGCCCTCGATATTAACATCCATCTTTATCCAAGCCATTTTAAATTTAGCCCTTGTATACCGACCCTCCTTTGGAAAAGAAGATAAGTCGTCAGAGCCAGCAGGTGAGCAGATCTGCGGTGTTCTGACTCTATGTCGGGTCCATTGGGGGTGAGCTTCCGGTTAGGCGTATCCTTCGACGCAGGATTCGAAGTTCCGATTTCCACGTCCGTAGAGGTCGTTTGGGAGCTTCCCGACAGGAGCCTTATCACCGCCCTTGAATCTTATCTGGTGATGAGAGATGTTAGAAGATGGCTTTACGCTGCCCTCTAAAAAGGCTAGGTTTGCGCTGATGTTCTCGATTACCCTAACACTTTGCGTGTGGATGGCTTTCTGGGGAGCAGTCGCCTCGCCGTGCTACTCAGGCGCTTGCGGTCTAGATAACAACAACTGGGAGGATACCGCCAAGGCCTTCATGAACTCGGATGTGCTCTCTGTGGGGACCAATACCCTGGGCACGTCGGGCAGCAGCTTTAGAATCCTATCTCATGATGGCGCTTCAAAGGAGGATACCTCCAAGGATAGTTCCATTGAGCCCCCAACCGAATTCGTCGGAGGTTCCAAAGCCGATGCCCCGAGGGCCGCCAAAAGTTCCAAGTTCGATTACGAACGGCCGCCTCTGAGATCAGACTTCTTCATCCGGGGACAAATCTTAGAACCCCTGCTGAGCGTTTCCAGCTCTGATCTGGTTCTGGACGTCTCCAATGGCGACAGGTATCCCCGAAACCACGCCAGGGATGCCCTTCACCTGCCCTCGGACAGCTTCCTCCGGGAGAACGGTTCACTAAAATCAGTGGATGAGATGGCTGAGATCCTCGGCCACGCCGGGGTTGTCGTGGATGATTCCTTTGTCGTCTACGGCGACAGCATGGAGGAGGCAGCTTTGGCCTTCTGGGTTTTGAGATACCTGGGCTCCGATTCGGCCAAGGTCATGGATGGAACCTTCGATGACTGGATCCAGGCCAGCCTTCCCCTGGCCTCTGGGGATGACCCGAGAACGCCCTCAGAGTACGTTCCGAGGGTCAGGCAGGATCTCCTGGTATCCTACAACTACATCCGCAGCGGAGATCCCCAGATAGTGGACTCCAGGTCCTTCCAGGAGTTTGGAAACGGGCGGATTCCTGGCTCAATCTTCGTTCCCCCAGAGCAGGTCATGGATAAGGGACTGCTTATGGACCCTTCGGGGCTGAATCAGAGCTTCAGCGCTCTGGACAAGAGCAGATCGGTGGTGGTCTGCTGCGCAGACCTGGCGGGTGGATCACTGGTCTGGTATGCCCTTCAGCTTATGGGCTTCGATTCCAGGCTTTATCCCTGGAGCGACTGGAAGTCTCATTCCCAGGCATCGAAGGTCCTGGGCTGATGATCCCGGGAGTTCGTGAATACAATGGCATCAGACCGCAGCTGCAGGGCCCGGAGAAATTTCTAGGGCATGCATCAACATCGCCTCCCTGCCTTTTTCCAATGGATCCTTTACATTCATTTTTCCCCCTCCCGTTGATTCTTCAAAAATTCCGGGGGCTCCTGTTACTCAAACTCGAGACTATCGCGAGCTCCTATTCTAAGGCACGATCATTTTTAAAATTAAGATATATGATAACTGAATAATCATTTGTAGTCACTGGTTTAGAAATAATAGTAGTAACCGGCATACTACTAAGCGAGCTGTTAATTATTAACAATTAACAAAATAAATATTTGTATACTTATGGCCTCCTGAATGCTGCGGTCTTGAGCCTTTCTGGGGATAAGGTGACCGTGGGCCTCTACGGCGATGGCACGTATCTTGCCCTGGCAGGCCAGGACAGCGAGGCTCTGGGCATGCCCAACCTCTCGGATATAATCTACGCTTATCCTGACATGAAGGTGGTAGTCCACGAGCCTTCTTTGGTGGAGAGGGGCTTGCTGACCGAAAGCCTCCTGGAGGCAGTGGAGCTGGCGGACGAGGACGATTTCCTCTCAGAGCTATCGGCCTGCGAGGGCATGGTCCTTCTTTGAGGTGACAAAAAATGACCGATATCTTCTTACTGACCAAGTAGCCGGCAAGCCCCAGGGCCAGGATCTGTCAGCAGCTTTTAGAGGCCTCGGGAGATGCCAGGCTCTATCTCTTCTGAGATGGGGTCTACAACCTCCTGAGTGAGACCGCCTCCATCCTCTCCAGAGACAGGATCTACGCCTGCAAGGAGGACATGGATGCCATGGGAGTGATAGCCAGAGAGGAGATTGCCGTCCCCGAGGACTTCTAAGGCGCCATGGTCGAGGACGTCGTGGAGGGCGCAGAGAAGGTCTACGCCTTTTGAGCAGATAGAGTGAGATCGCCGTGGGGTATGACCGTGAGGTGGGCATCCTTTCCCTGGGTCTGGAGGGCCATGGATAGAGCCTCTTCCAGGTTTTCTGCCGGGCGGAAGAAGCTCATCTCAGCCACCTCTTTGGGCATGGATGAGACCAGGATGATGTCGTGCTCCAGGGACTCCTTGGCTATGAAGGCCGCCTTGTGGCCGCCGAACTCGTACTCGCGGCCGAAGCGCTCTATGCAGTCCTGAGGACCCTGTGCCTCCTGGAGCCACCTCTGAAAGACCGGGTGACCTAATCCCTCGGCGCACTCGGCCAGGAGGATGATGGAGCCTCCCGTAACGGCGGCGTTCCTGGCGTTATCCAGGGCCTTCTGGGCCTGGAAGAGGTTGATGTCTTTAGGCCTGCCCCCTGCGCAGGTGATGACGATCTCCGAGGGTTTTACGTGTTTTTTATACATGCTGTCCACCACGGCTGCCCCTACCCTGTGAGCCTGGATGAAGTCGCCAGCAACGGCCTTAACAATCTCTTTGCGGCTGTTCAGGACGACGTTGAGGATGAAGTCCAGGCCCGCTATCCCAGCCGCTTCCTCCATGTCCAACCTTACCGGGCTGTCCAGGCGTCCCGTCCGGGCTTTGGGATTGCGCATGAGCTGGTGGTTCTTCTCCACGGAGGCGTTGGAGCTAACCCCCGGAAGGAGGGCCTTGGCACCGCCGCTGTAGCCTGCATAGTAATGGTACTCGATGTTCCCTGTGGCTATGATGAGGTCCTTGGAGGCCACCTCTTCCAGGATCTCCACGGGGGTTCCTCTGGAGGTGGTGCCCAGGGGAACGCACCTATTGGAGTCGTGCTGGAGGTGGGGAAGGCTTATGCAATCCTTGAGGAGGGTATTTTCCTCGTCAGGGCTCATCCTCCTGTGGGTGCCAAGGCCGAAGACGACCTTTACGTCCTTTACTCCCAGACCCTTTAGCCTCTCTATCAAGGGGGGAAGAAGAAGGTGGCTTGGGGATGACCTAGTTATATCGCTGACTAGAACGGCGGCGTTCCTGGCCCCTTCCAGATCCGAGGGATCCGTACCAAAAGGATCATCTAGGGCCCGATCGATCTCTTGAACTCCGGTGGGCGAGAACTCCTCCGGCATTATCACCTGGCAGTCCTCCGGCAGGGATATGTGGACCCAGCTTTTGCCGTATCCAAGCTTTACCTTCTCATCTCCTCGTTTATCCATGGCTGAAGCCTCTCCTTGCCCTACATTTTTCTCGCTTTTTCTATCACTGCCAGTCCTTCCTTTACCCTACCCTCTTCTGGACTCCGATCTGGGCATGATCTCTGAGAAAGCCTCGAAGATGGGCTTTTTTGTACTAAAACTGAAGAAGTCTGCGCCTGCATTCTTACAGGCGGCTCTGATCCTGGCCTCGTGCTTCTGCAAGCGCCTGGAGTACTCGGCCTTCTGGCCCTGTGTGACCCTGGTGATGGTGGCCTTCTTGGTCTCCAGGTCCACGAACTTTATATCTCCAGAGAAATCCAGATCGGCCTCGTTCGGAGATAGGACCTGTACCACTAACAGGTCGTGGCCGGATAATCTGTAAATGCACTCCTCCACCTCCTCAGTCCTTTCCAATAGGTCGGAGATGAGAACAACGAGGCTGGTGGATTTTATGAGGGTGGCAAACTGCTCGGCTGCCTTCTTTATATCGGTCTCGCCATTGGGGACCATCCTATCCAGGTCCTCTATCTCGTGGAAAAGATAGGCTCTGCCCCTTCTGGGCTCTCCAGGCTTTAGATCTTCTGAGAAGAAGGATATGGCGTACTTCTCATTCTCCAGGGTCGCCAGGTAGGCTAAGCCCACGGCGATCTTGGAGGCATAAGCGAACTTGTCACTGTAGCCCATGCTGGCGCTGGCATCCAGGAGGATCTGGACCACCAGGCTCCTCTCCTCCTCGTGCTCTCTGACGTAGAGCTTCTCTGTCTTGCCGTAGACCTTCCAATCTATGAGCTTGAAGTCGTCTCCCTTTCTGTACTCTCTGTAACCTACGGGACTTATTCCTCTGCCGAAGCGCAGGGACCTTCTGGCCCCAGTGTAGGGGGTGGAGACGCGCTTCTTAATCAGGAGGGTGAACCTGGCCAGATCTTTGAAGAATTCGGTATCCATATCAGAGGTTCTTCTGCTTGAGCATCTGGGTTATAACTTGATCCGGAGTCAGGCCCTTTCTCTCGGCCTCGAAGTCCAGGATGAGCCTATGTCTTAAAACCGGGTAGGACATGACGTGGAGGTCCTCCCTGGAGACGTAGTTTCTTCCCAGGATGAAGGCCCTGGCCTTGGATGAGAGTATGAGGCCAATGGATGCCCTGGGGCTGGCGCCATACTGGACACCTTCCCAGGACCGGCTGGCCAGGACTAGTCCTACAGCCGCCTTCTTCAAATCCTCGGAGATGGGGACGTCGCGGCAAAGCCTCTGAAGGGATAAGATCTCCTCCTTGCTCACCACCTTCTCCACCCGAGGTTCCACGCTCGCCGTATATCTCTCCATGATCTCGTACTCCTGGTCGAAGTTAGGGTAGTCCATGAAGATCTTGAGCAGGAACCTATCCAGCTGGGCCTCGGGCAGGGGGAAGGTTCCTTCCATCTCTATTGGGTTTTGGGTGGCCAGGACGAAAAAGGGCTTATCTAGGGGATAGGTGTGGTTGCCCACGGTTACCTGCTTCTCCTGCATGGCCTCCAGCATGGCGCTCTGGGTCTTGGGGGAGGCCCTGTTGATCTCATCTGCCAGGACCACGTTGGCAAAGACCGGGCCCGGCGAAAATCTGAAGACCTTACTGCCCTCCGGGGTCTCCTCTATGATGGTCGTGCCTGTGATGTCGGCGGGCATGAGGTCGGGGGTGCACTGTATTCTGGAAAAGCTGAGTCCGAGGCAGCTGGCAGTGGTCCTCACCAGGAGGGTCTTCGCGAGGCCCGGGTTGCTCTCCAGAAGGGCGTGGCCTCCTGCCAGGATGGCCACCAGGATCTGCTCTATGGCCACATCCTGGCCTACCATAACCTTATCGATCTCTCGCCTGAGCCTTTGAAAAGTGGCTGGCGCATTAGCGTAAACGGCTTTTTGATCCTCTGTCATTGCTCTCCCCATCAATTCCTTTTAGGGTAAATATGGCTTAGGCTTTCCTTCCTGGATTGCAACAATTAGGATCATAAGCCTTCCGTTGGAAGCTCGCCTCCTGCCAGATTATGTGGCCTTTGAAATAAGCTCAGGGCCTAGCTGGCTGAGGAGATTTCAAAGCGTGGGATGGATAAGGCGCCCAGGACTTGCAAGGGGAGTCCTGGAGATCGATACCTTCTTCTCCATACTTCTGGGATTTCGTTAAAGATGATGCTGTAGGACTTACTGCAAAGGGTTCTTATTTCTTTTACATGGGTTGATCCTAAACCTTGCAAACCGTCCGATGTCATACATCACTCGTTAGGGTCTCTTTCATATGGCATTTGCATCGAATAAGGGTTTAATTGGAACCTCTAGGATCTCTGATGTGATCTGTTCTTTTGTTCTAATTATGGTGCTCTTCAAAGTGCTATCGCCTTTCGATTTACCTTGCTATTTCGATGTATATCTTGGCAATGTTAAAGCCAATTTGCGTTCTATTCTATCAAAATATGAAGCTTTATTTTAGAATAGAGCTGTGAAGCATTCTTTTATAGCGGTGTTAAGACTCTATCAGCCGAATTAAGAGCCCTATAGAGGTCTACGAGGGTTGATTCAGAATCATTATTCTGAAGCTACGCTGTGGCCTAGCAGATGGTGAAGGGAAGCATTTTTAGGCAGCTTTATAAAGAATGTTTTGTGCTTTTCACTGGCAGATAAAACACATCCGATTGGATTGTGGACCGGATTATAATGGACTGAGTCATAGTTATAGTCCAAGCTGGGGGCAGATCCTTGGATAGATAAAAACGGGTTGTAATCAATACCATCAGGATCTGGCTGTACCTACTATCCTTCAGAAAAGCAGGGATCGCTTTTAAGCAACGCTCTCTTTCATGTGACCATAGAGTCTCTACATCTTTTTTTGGATCCGTCTGAGCTTATCTCTGCTATTCAATTCCCTTGGGTGTAGTCTGATGTATGATGCTTGAGCCACGGCTGAAATTGGTTATTAGACCTATCTTGGTCAGAGCGTCCAGGTATGAGTTGATATTAGCGAAATTAAGGTTAGCACTGTATATTATCTTGGTCTCGCGGGATCCTTCGTTGCACACATCCAGGATCTTTGCAATTATCTATTCCTTGCTACTTCGAGCGTGTCTGTCATGTTAATGGATTTATATGAAATCGTAGTAGTATTCTCAATGCATAAGTCGCAGTTCTTAAACCAATTGTGGTTATAGTAGTATTATCAAGGAAGCATGGCGCACCTTCCCCAAACCAATTGGTTAGCGCACCAAAGAGACCTTAGCAAATCGATCATTTTCCATATATGCTTCTTCATTATAGATTTTATTCCGTGTCCTAGCTCCAAAACCTTTAGGATCTCTTCGGTTTGATATCATTCTCACTCCAACAGGATATATGGTATCATCATATCTTGTTATTATAGTATCATCATTGTTATTGCCTGTATCTATCTTTAATCCTTTTCTTTTTTATTGGTAAACATCCTAGAATCAACAAGTGTTTCGGAATAATCCATTTGCTCTAAATTCACTAGAATTCTATTTAGGATCTCTTCGATCTAGTTAGATAATTTCTTTTCTCAGGAATGTAAAACTGCATGGTCAATCATTTCTTCTATTACTTCATGGACCTTAATTTCAGCAGATTCTGACTAAAGACCATCAAACTCTTTTGTGATGATTGCTTTAATTATCACATTTAGATCACGAGCCTTAGGTCTAGGAATATCCATTGGTTCTGGATTTAACGATAATGAATCGTATGAATCGTACACTTCTAAAAGGCGATTGATATCGTATATTTTTGTATCCCAGCGCTTTAACATTCGAATTATATATAATTTTTAAATTAATGCTAAATTAACCTTAGTGTGTTAGACACACTCTGCTCCTTCTTACATTTGTAAATCTATTGAAACGATCTTTCAGCATCCCGCTTTTGAGTTATACACCGATCTTCTAGATTCATTTTAGTATTTTATGGGCGTTAAAGAAATCTATCTAATTGTATCCTACCTAAATCGACATAGATTAGCAAGGGCATTCAAAGACGGCGCGAAGTATAGGAAACGATATGCTGGCCTTAAAAGGCGGCGTCAAAATAAAGGACGCGCCGATGCACGCCAGAAGGCAGCGAATATCGGCTCGCGAAAGGTTGTAAACTGCGGTTAGGATCTGATTTAAGAGATCAGCTTGAAGCCAGGCTCTCAAAGTATCTCTTTACTATCTCCTTGTTCTCTGGCGGGAGGCTCTCAATGTACAGTTGCGACGGCACTGCGGAGGCCTCCGCGACCTGAGATTGCTGAGAATTCCGGTTCACCTGCTCTGAGGGCGTGGCTTTGGACCCAGGGCTTAAACCTGGATACAACTCGAGCTGCAGCTTATTTTCCTGAAGAATGGCCAGGGACGGCTTTCCATATATCTCCCCGGAGAGATTCACATTCTGGCCCTGGGGCTGGGGTTTTTCCCCAAGAATCCCCTGGACCTGGTCCTTAAGATCGGAGAGGGACCTCAAGTCCGCTGGGGTGATGTCGGCGCTGATCTGGCTTTGGGCAATTAAGGTGGCAGCGGCCGCGGCTATCGCGAGGGCCATAATCCTGGTGTTCACCAGGCGCCACTGAAGGATCCGAGACGGATTTATGGCGGTCAGGCTGGCCTTGAGCTCCATCGCCAGGTGCTGCATGAAGATCGTGTTGGAGGCGCGGTTGTCGTAGGCGGCCTTGGCCTTCTCGGATAGATCGGGACCTAGGATGCCGTAAAAGTCCGTCCTTCTGTGCCGCTTTACGAGGGTGGCCGTGAAAAGGCCGAGAGCGAGGGATATGATGGCTGGAAGCTGTGCCAGTAGGAATACATCCTGCCAGTAGAACCTGGTGAATGCTGGAAGGCCCAGAAGAAGTGTCACCGCGTAAAGGGTCGTGGATATGATGGCCGCGTTTAGGAGCCAAAGGGCGGATTCAAATCTCTTGTATGCTGATCTGAGCCTTTCCAGTTGAGAGAGGAATTCATATGAGCCATTCACAACCTCTAGGCTGAAATTTTAAATATATACTTTCCTATGGAGTTGGTTTCTTCCTTAGCCTACTTTTAGGGACCCAAATACAGGCTATCGTGCTGCATGCCATTTGGTGGCGTGCGCAAGAATCACTTCTACATCTTAATAGGGGTTTAAGAATAATTCGCAGGGAATGGAGCATTCTTACTATCAATTCGCGACTTCGCAGGTATATTAGGTTGATCCCTTTAAGGCTGCCTATACAGCTAAGGTGGGCGCCATCTTCAAGTATCAGGTATAATAACGATATGTGGCCTGCATGTTGCTTGAAGGATTCTGCCCTCCTGACTTCGAGAAGAAGGGATTGATGGGTCGAAATCCTTAAATACGTGCTTGTGCTACATTGGCGGGCCGACGGGCGAAGGTG